>DAOUPF010000040.1 GCA_030626265.1 Sulfurovum sp. | reverse complement strand
GAACATCTCTATAGTCTGAAATGAGATAGAGATGATGAGTAGGGATATCCAGCCAAATAGTCCAAAAGAGTAGTGTGCTTTTTTGACCTCTGTATAATATGTACCATCAAATATACCACCAAGAGTTCCTGTCAAGTAGAGTGCCAATAGAGTGACAATCAATAGTGAAAGTAGAGCTACTAGCATGCCTCGTGATGATGCACTATGATTGGGTAGTTTGATGAGCTGTGAGAGCATCATCATGCTAGCATATATAAGCACTACGCCTAGTAGTATAGATGCGAGACCAAATAGCCAAGAGGAGCTAGTAACAAAAGCCAACAGTAGAGATATGATACCTATGATTAGAGGGTATGTTACTAGATTTGATTTTTTTGTAGGGGAGGTGAGAGTAACTCCTGCGATGACTGGTAGCATCTGAAATAGAGCACCTAGCATAAAGGAGAGCATGACTCCTAGTGTCAATAAGTGTGTAAGTATGATGGCTCCAGTTGTAGCTGGATTGAGGATATCATCTTGCCAATATAGCATTGATATGCCTGCAAATATGCCAAACACGGAGCCTATAAGAAATAGACGAAAAACGACTTCTATAGGTGGAGCTTGATCTAGAGAGAGTCCACTTTGATTAAACATCTAGATACTTTTTTAGTAGGAGCTCTCTGTTTTTAGATATAAGTATATGCCATTCATTTTCACTAGCTTCATGTATAAATATTTGAAATTTATGCTGCTCAGCCAGTCTGATGAGTGGTATAGGGTTTTTGCGATTGAGCATATATAGATAGCAATCGTTATCAATTTGACGGAGAGCTTTGATAGCTCTCTCTAAAGGCTCTGGATGTGCTAGTTCTCTAGTATCCAGAAGGATTCTTCTCAAAGTTCTGCCTGTTTCATACTCTCTAAAAGATCTTCTCTACTCTCTCTAGGTATCACACGATCACACATAGCATAGAGCATCTGCTCCTCTTTCATATTATGTTGTTGTAGTAGTATCATAGTAGATTCTGTTAGTGATAGATATGCATCTTTGTCTTGATTTTCTATAGCTTCTGCTAATTTGCCTATGAGACTACGAACCTGTTCATGCTCAAATACCATCACTCTAGTAGGACCCTCTGCACTACCTGTCTGTGCTTCAAATGCAGGAAAAAGTATCTCCTCCTCTTTTTTGAAATGCAGTAGTACTTCATTTGCAAACTCTATATATACCTTTTCTGCCTCATCCCATTTACCTTCTGCTACTAACCCTTCAGCCTCAGCAAAAGTATTGTCACAGCTACGATGCTCTGGTATCATGTATTGTGATACTATCATTCCCATATTTTTCTCCTAATTAATAATTATTATTTTTGACCATAAGCTATCATTCAATAGCATAGTTTTGACTCTCTCTTGCCATAAAAATTTAAACTTCTCTTGCTCTTCTGTGCTAGCAATGCCTTGCATACTTTTTTGCATCAGTGGCATCATCTCTGCTGAACCAGGCACTACTGATGTATCTGAACTCAGGGTTACAGTATCACCAGTATCTATGCGTTCTAGCTGTATATCACCAGCTAGTCCACTCTCTCCATATCTGACCAAATCATTGCGTCCAAACTTCCCACCTATACCCTTGAATCCACTCTCATCATTGGCTCCTACTATATATGAGATGACATTGCCTATCACTCCTGTGACTCCATTGTCTTTTTGCTCTTTTATGGTTACTTTGACTTGACTTCTTTGGGGTAAGGTATCTGGATATAGCTCTTTGAGCCCTACAAGTGTCATCAAAAAAGCACTAGCAACTGTAGGACAGGAGTGACCAGAGAGCTTTACACAATCATAATAACAGATCTTTACCTCACCATTATCAAAAGCCCCTAAAAAATCTCCTAATGGGTCATAAAGTTTTATGCTTGGTGCATCATCAAAAAATGCAGGATAGTTCATATTTCCTCCTAGAATTATTACGCAATTATAGTAGATGAAGATAAATAACAGGTTGATAAGGGTCAATAGCTAAATATTATAAGGCATAATTAATAATGTTGTATTATAATTAGATAATATATTTTAAAATAAAAACAATAGCTTAATATGTTAACCAAATAACTTACATGAAATATAGTTAGACTTGTTATTTTAAGCCTTTAAGGCTTTATATTATATATAATTTGATAGCCAAACCTATTGTGAAGTAGGGACGGAAAGCCATGTATCTCAAAGAGATTGACAGGTTGCAGAATATAGTTATAAACTTTAGTATGCCTCTTTGTCTTCTGTGATTTACATAAAATTTTATAAATGTGATTATGAAAGAGGAAATAATGATTATACTTAAGCAACTTATACGAAATACAGTGGGACTTATCGTCTTTAGTGCAACTCTTATGGCAATAGATATACCAGAGCTACCAAAAGAGATGGGGATTACAAAGGCATTATATATAAACTGTCTTCAGAGGACACAGACTCAGCAACTATTTAAAGAGTATCTGATGGTTGGATTAAGCAGTAGCTACAAAAATCCAAAAAAAGGTTTAGCTGATGCTATTGTCAAATATGATAAGCGTATTCATCAATTTGATGAGTATTTTAAGCCACTTCTTTCATCTCATCCCAAAGAACAAAAACAGGTAGCAGATGCACTGGTGATATGGAAAGAGAGTAAAATTCTACTCGAAACTACTCCTACAAAAGACAATGCAGTAATACTTGAAAAAAACTTTATAAAAATAGTAAAACTTTTGGGCAAAGCAAAAGTATTGGCAAAAAAAAGTTTTGCAGCAGTAGGTATGACTGGTGGTTTATGTCGTGATCCTCTGTATATGGCAAATGTATATCTAATGAAGATTTGGGGTATAGATATGCCTGACTATAAGAAGAAGATGGAGAAATATATCGCACATTTTAATAGTAATCTAGCTAAACTAAAAGATTACAAAGGAAATAATGAGGAGACAAATAGATATATAAAAGATTCAGAAAGGGCATTTATGTTCTTTACTTTTTCCTATGATTCAGAGTCAGTATCAATCCCTACCCTTATCTCAAAAAAAGCTGATAAGATCTTTACAAATATAAGTACACTAAAAAAGCTTTATGGAGCTATGCCCCATTAGGATTAGCCATAGAGTGAAGGGCAGTTCTCTAAGATTAAGTACCCTATCTTTCACTTGAATACTATTTGTCTCTCACATATCTTTATATATAAACATATGATATAATTAGCCAAGCCTGTTGTAAAATAGGGACGTAAAGCTATGTGTCTCAAAGAGATTGACAGGTTACTGAATATAGTTATAGATTTTGTATACCTCTTTATTTCTTTTAAGTCACATAAAATTTTACAAACGTGATTATAAGGTAGAAAATAATGATTATATTTAAGCAGTTTATTCAAAGTCTAGCAGGACTTATTGTTCTTAGTACTACTATTATGGCAATAGATATACAGCCTTTGCCTAAAGATTTTGGACTTACCAAAGCACTGTCAGTACACTGTCTTCAAAAAACACAAACTCAGCAACTACTTAAAGAGTATATTAAAATAGGTTTGCATATTAGATATGGAAAACCAATTGAGACACTCAAAGATGCGATAGTAAAGTATGACAAGCGCTTGCATGCACTAAATGACTTTTTCCAAGCTACTATCAAAGATGAGGATAGCAAAAAGCAATTAGCTGATGCTATACCTCTATGGAATGAAAACAAAGCAATGCTTGAAGCTCCTCCTACAAAAGAGAATGCACTCAAAATCCAAAAAAATTGGATGAAAATACTCAAGCTTTTTGGAGCAACAAAAGTATTGGTTAAAAAAGATTTTGAGATTATTAAACAGACAGCCAATCTCTGCTATATCCCTCAATACATGGCAAATGTTTATCTCATGAAGATATGGGGGATAGATATACCTAGATATAAAGAGAAAATGGAAAAGAATATAGAAACTTTTGATAAGAACTTAGCTCTACTAAGAAAAAATAACAGAACTACAGATGTAATAAAAAAGGAACTAAAAAGTATAGAGAGAGCATTTATGTTTTTTAAGTTTACCTATGACTCTGACACTACATCAGTACCCTCTCTAATCGCTAGAAAAGCAGATAAGATATTTAAAAATGTGCGTAGTAGCAAAAAAAAGTATAGAGGTATGGCAGAGTAAAAAATATTCTCTAAGGATATTCTGCTAAAATTCTGAAAACAGAGTAAAATACTCTGAATTAAAGGATACAATCATGATGAGTGGAATACCACAACCAGCGTTTTATATATTTAAGTGTCAGCAGAGTGCACCTCCAGGGATGCCAAAACCCAGCTGTGTAAGCCAAAGCAACCCAGAATCACAGGAGATTTTTCAACATCTTGGTCAGACTTTGATGAGAAAAGGTATTATAGCTACAGCTATACCAATCCAAACAGGATGCCTCAGTCGTTGTCAGCAAGGACCAGTTATGTTGATTGAGCCTGGGCATACTATGTATGTAAACTTGACAAAAGAGAAAATAGATAGAATAGTAGATGAGCATATAATCGGAGGCAAAGTCGTACAGGAGTATGTCATAGCTGATGAGTTTTGGGGTGAGCCTATAGAGCCTTCATCTATAGCTTAGATTTGATATAATACGCCTACAATATATAAGAGGTAAAATATATGAATATTACAATGCTCTATAGCAAGATTCACAGAGCGACAGTTACAGATGCCAATCTCAACTATGTCGGCTCTATAACTATCGACAGAGAGCTACTAGAGGCTTCCAATATGCGTGTAGGTCAGAAAGTAGACATAGTCAATGTCAATAATGGCGAACGCTTTTCTACCTATACTATACCAGGCGAGAGAGGCAAGAGAGAGATATGTCTCAATGGTGCAGCAGCTAGAAAAGTACATAAGGGTGATAAAATCATTATCATTACTTATGCACAGATGAGTGAAAAAGAGGCAGATGAGTATAGTCCAAAGATTGTAATCTTGGATGATGACAATGCCATAGCACAAGAGTTTGAAGGGTTAGAGTAATGTTTGAAGGATTAGATCTAAAAAATATGGGCAAGATGATGGAGCAGATGCAAGATAAAGCTACTGCAATGCAAGAGCAATCCAAGTCAGTACAAATGACAGCCAAAGGTGGTGGTGGCATGATAGAGGTCACTGCCAACGGTATGGGTGAAGTCATAGATATAACTATAGATGACTCCATGATAGAGGATAAAAGCTCTTTGCAGATACTACTTATAAGCACTATAAATGATGTCATGAGGATGGTAGAGGATAACAAAAAATCTCAAGCTATGGGAATGTTTGGTGGTGTCAATCCTTTTGGTGGGGCATAGCTATGAAAGATCTGCTTGAAGCACTAGAGAGAGACAATCTAGTAGCACTTAAGAAGATACTAGATCTTGGTAGTGTCAGTCTAGATGAAGAGGTAGTCATCGGGGAAGAGTATGAACTTGATGAGCCAGATGAGGTACCTCTACTACATTACGCTATACAATTTAATGCTTCACTTGAAGCGATAGAGATGCTGGTCAGTTATGGAGTTGATATATTAGAGATCAATCGTGAAGGACTAGGTGCTCTAAATATAGCGATAAAATACAAACGCACAGATATAGTCAACTTGTGTGAGGCACATGGGATTAGTCTGCTTGAGAGTAGACGCAGGAGTGGACTCACTCCTTTGATGTTAGCAGCAACATTTAATGATTTTGATATGGTAAGTTTACTCATAGATAAAGGTGCAGATGTCAATGCTATCGACAACTACGGCATGAGCGCTTCAGATTATGCCAAACGAATGAGCCAAAAGAAAATGCTAGAGTTTTTAGCAAAACATGGAGCTGACCAATCAGCACATGATATACCAACTCAAAATAGATAAAATTCAAAGATAAGTAAATATAGAGAAGAGAGATAAAAAGAGAAGATAAAGTGTAAACAAAAGGAAATCTCTTTTTATGTGTAAACTGCGTAAACAAGGAGTAAAAGGTCTTTCGCTAACCTTTTGATAGTGTCATTATAATATACTACAGTTAACTATCAAACAATGCTTTGTAAACAAACGATTAACAACATAAAAATATATCATTATTTTATAAAGATAAAATTCAAAGATAAGTAAATATATAGAAGAGAGATAAAAAGAGAAGATAAAGTGTAAACAAAGGGAAATCTCTTTTTATGTGTAAACTGCGTAAACAAGGAGTAAAAGGTCTTTCGCTAACCTTTTGATAGTGTTATTATAATATACTACAGTTAACTATCAAACAATGATTTATAAACAAATAATTAATGGCAGGAAAATATGCAGAAAATATCTAAAAAACCCCCATTATGTGGTATAGATGAGGCTGGTCGTGGGCCTCTAGCTGGCTCTCTTGTCATAGCAGGGGTTGTTCTACTCCATCCTATTGAGGGATTAATGGACTCAAAAAAGCTAACAGAGAGTAAGAGAGAGAAGCTTTATCCTCTCATTATAGAAAATACACACTATCATATAGTATCCTTCTTGGCAAGTGAGGTGGATGAGATAGGTATATCACAATGCATTGCCAATGGTTTGCTAGAGATTCAAAATGCTCTAGGAGAGTGTGATTACCTATTTGATGGCAATAGTACATTTGGGGTAGAGGGTATCACTACTATGGTAAAAGCAGATACCAAAGTAGCAGAGGTCAGTGCTGCAAGTATACTGGCAAAAGTAACTCATGATAGAGAGATGTATGTTTTTGCAAAGAAGTATCCAGAGTATGGCTTTGAAAGGCACAAAGGTTATGGTACTAAAGCTCATGTTAGAGCATTGGAGTTATATGGTAGATGTGAAGTACATAGGTATTCATTTCGTGTAAAAAGTTTGGATGAATAATAAGTAGATATAGAATACCTCTCCCCAGATCCCTGCGGCACACAGCCAAAAGAGGTGGGCTGCTATGTTCCCATCCTGACCCATTGTCTCTCAAAACCGTTGCACAGGTCTGAAAAGAGGCAAGGAAATCATAGCTAAAAAGTGCTTATACGTTATTAAATTTAGTACACTTTAAAAACGATTGGCTATAATTCGCACCTTATTATATATTGAGAGGTGTCCGAGTGGTCGAAGGTGCAGACCTGGAACGTCTGTGTGGGGCAACCCACCGAGGGTTCGAATCCCTTCCTCTCAGCCATAAAATACTTCAAATATCAAATACTCCCCTAAATAACGCTATTCAATACACTCTTTAAGGTTTCTGTATTTTTATAGAATCACAAGCAGAGGGAAAAACCTTATATAATCACACTCTTTATCTAGTCATTTTCACAAAATGCTAGTTGATTTAGGAAGGTTATTTTGAAGTTAATAAATAACCGAACACAACAAGCAAGGAAGTAAACTATCATATTCGGTTAGTCATAGCAACCAAAGACAAAGGGAATGAGAATGTTTACGACTCAAAAAGCTTTGATCGCTACATGAATATTCTGCCTAATCTAGTTTAACGGTATGTAAATACTTATTGTACCCATTGGGTAGATAGACTTTTATTTTCATACTACACCTCTCCTAATGTGTTAAAGTATGTAGTTAAAGCTAAAAAAGATTACTGTATCTTAAAGGGGGATATAAATGTTGTCAACCGTAGAGGGATAAATCCTCCTAGGTTGATTTAAGGAGACCAATCATATGCTAATCCTTTAAAATGCTGTATTCTATCGGATTGACACAAATTTCTAATTCTCCTAATCAAGAGTTCGTTCATACATAAGGACTGGACCCTCATATCCCAAATCACTATAATGTAGATTAGGAGCAGAATAAGATATTTTAACTGTCATTTGAATGCACTTATTGTCCGTATACCCACCCCAAATACCTCCTAGTTTAGCATAATGTTCGTAAGGTGGATCAAACTCCATTTTGATATGGTCATCATCGGTAACAATCCAATTCCCCTCTTTTACATCAGTACTACCATCAGATTGTGGAAATACTTCTTTCCATCTACCATTTTGATAAAATTCAATATATGCACCTTCAGCATCATACTCAGAAAAACCATCCTCATCCCAATCATAAGAAATTTTATCCCATGTACCAATAAAGCACTCATTTTGACTCATAGAAACTTCTTCATAGGCTGCAGCATAAAGAATCGCATTATTTACCAACGCAACATCATTAACAATATAACTGGCCAGACCTACTATGTCCCAAAAACTGTTAAATATTTCCCACTTACCTCCCGTTGGTTTTATTGCAAGGCAATTGAGAGTCGAGTTGAGCATATCCTGGGTCCATACCTTATACAGATCTGTTCCAATCCTGTCTTCCTGTGTCATATAGGTAAAATATTCGGCTTCAAACAGGTTAAGTGAAAAACCTATTAGGATATCAGCACACTCATAAGGAGACAATGTACTAACAATGTTTTTTATTCCCTCTAGTAAAGTATGATAATAATCAATCATATTTAGCTTACGCACAAATTCACGGTCTTTTTTCAATGCTT
>DAOUPF010000468.1 GCA_030626265.1 Sulfurovum sp. | reverse complement strand
TAAGGTCACACAGGTATACAGAGTAGGAGGAGCCTCAGCCATAGGTGCGATGGCATACGGTACTGAGACTATCCCAAAAGTAGATGTGATCACTGGTCCTGGCAATATATTTGTAGCTACTGCCAAGAAACTAGTATATGGTGATGTAAATATAGATATGATAGCAGGACCTTCAGAGATAGGCATACTAGCAGATGAGACTGCCAGAGAGGACTATATAGCCATAGACCTACTATCCCAAGCAGAGCATGACGAGATGGCAAGCTCTATACTCATCACCACTGATAGTGAACTAGCAAATAAGGTTAGTGACAAGGTAGAGGAGTTTTTAGGAACCCTATCACGAGAAGATATAGCTAGAGAGTCTATAGAGGAGAGAGGTGCTATCATAGTGACCAACTCTATGGATGAAGCGATAGATTTGATGAACGAGATAGCCCCAGAGCATCTAGAGGTCATGACCAAAGACCCAATGGCACTACTGGACAAGATAAAGCATGCAGGAGCTATATTTTTAGGTGAAAATACCCCAGAGCCTATAGGAGACTACATAGCAGGTCCAAATCACACACTACCAACAGGAGGAACTGCGAAGTTTTACTCTCCTCTAAGTGTAGAACATTTTTTGAAGAAGTCATCTATCATCTCTATGAGTAAAGAGGGGATAAGTGAGCTAGGAGAAGCGTGTGCAATGATTGCCAATACTGAAGGGTTGACTGCTCATGAGGAGAGTGTTAGGATTAGGATGAGAGGGTAAATTACTTCCCCTCTATCTCATCATCAAATCTCTTCTGTATCATGCCTAGTTTCATACCTACTAAGTCTATATCTGCTCTTTTAGCATTAGGGGAGGGTAGCCATTGGGCTGTGAAGTTTTCGCTTTTAGAATCCTTGACAGCGGCTATGATGTAATCTGCATACTCATCTACGCTTGTGACAGATACTGCTTCATCTGTCTCATCATTATAAAGCTTGATGATGAATCCATCGTTTAGATTAGATATTATTTCTGCACTGATAGTTAGTGTTGTGCCTTCTTTATTTTCCATTTATATTCCATTCATTGATATTTTTCATAAGTATAACATAGTGAAGATAAATACAATAGCTTAAATATAATTGTTTGAATACTAAAAGGATAAAGGAGAATTTTAAACTATTGTTTATTTCAAAAGGAGAAATTGTATGTGGCGCGGCGGACGAGACTCGAACTCGCGACCCCC
>DAOUPF010000292.1 GCA_030626265.1 Sulfurovum sp. | reverse complement strand
CCACTCATAAAAGTCATTGAAGTATCTGTTGTGACTCACAGACATAGGAAATGTATAGTCAGCTCCAAACTCTAGAAACTCCCAATATCTCTCTTCCTCTTTATCATTGTCTATCTTGTTGACCACAAGTGCTAGAGGCTTTCCCAGTGACTGGAGTTTGTAAAATATCTCTCTGTCCTCTTCTTGTGGTATGCTCTTGCCATCTACCATATATAGTATGATATCAGCATTGGTAGCTGCTTTCATAGCCATATCCCCTACCTTGGAGAACAGCTCAGAGCTATAGTCTAGCCCACCAGTATCTAGTACTTCAAAGTCACGATTCTGGGATATAGTGACTATACGTTTCTTGACATCTCTAGTAGTTCCAGATACATCAGAAGTGATAGCATCTCTCTGTCGAGCCAGACGGTTAAATAGTGAGCTTTTGCCAACATTAGGTCGTCCTAGTATGGCTACTTTTTTTAGTATTTTTTCTTGCATGGTTGATAATCTTTCTATGTGCTTTTTATTGCTGCAATTATAGCATATTATTTTAAGGCAGAGAGTTTTTGCTATAGTCTAAAAGGAGATGAATCTATCGCGACCCTGTAGTTTGGCAGTATATAGTGCCTTGTCAGCTTTTATTAGTGCTGTTACAGGGGAGGAGTCTTCTATGCTATTATCGGTGGTATATATACCTATGCTGATAGTGATATAGTCACTAATATCTGATTTTTCATGAGTGATTTTCATATTTTTTATATCGTTTATAATATTCTTAGCTTTTTGGTTTGCATTGTCTTTATCACAATTTAGAAAAATAAGACAAAACTCCTCACCACCAAAGCGTATGGCATTATAGCCTGAAGTTTTACTATCTTCCAAAAAATACTTCCCCATAGTTTTTAGTATTTCATCTCCTTGAAGATGTCCATAAAAATCATTATAATTTTTAAAATAGTCAATGTCAATCATCATAAGAGTAAAGTATGTATAGTCAGTACCTAATTTTTCATATGCTTTTTTTAGGGAGTCCTCTAGGGTAATTCTATTTCCTAGGCCAGTCAGCGCATCTGTATGAGCCATCTTTTCTAGTTTATTATTTTTCTCTTGCAGCTCTTTTGTTTGTATGTTTACTTGGTTGTTTAGGTCATCAGCTATATATTTTAGTTCCATAATAGTACTTATTGTCTTTTGGCGATAATAGCCAACTAAAAATCCAGTGATAGTGCCCATAACTGTGGGCATTAACAAGAGATTTAATTTAAAAAAGTCAAATATAAAATAAAGTTGAGTAGCCTGTATGCTAGGCATTAGTATTACAAAAAACAGAGTATATTTTATGATAATTATATATTTTTGTGTCATCTGCTAATTCTATCATGTAAAATTAATAATAAACTTAGATGCCCATAATTTGTATATCTAAGGGCATATATTAATCTAGTGAGGGTTTATTTTAGGAGCCAATACTGCTTATGTCTGAGGGCATACTCTCCAGATAAATACTCTGTGAAGGGAATGCAAAGCTAGAGCCGTTTTCTTCTACTATTCTCATGATTTCAATCTGTACATTTTCACGGATATCTAGGTATCTAGCCCAGTTGGCAGTAGAGGTGAATGTGTAGATAAATATATTTAGAGCTGAATCTCCAAATGACTCAAAATTGACTATGAGAGTGTCACTTTGAGAAATGCCTTCGTGATTTTCTAGCATATATTTAATCTCTTGGACTATGCTGTTTATCTGCTGGGCATTTGTGCTGTATGTTAGTCCTACACGCATCTTGATTCGTCTGATACCTCTACGGGAGAAGTTTTCTATAGGGTTGTTGGCTACTATTTGGTTGGGGACTGTGATGAGGGATTTGCCAAAGGATCGTATCTTGGTGGTACGCATACCTATGTCTTCGACTGTACCCTCTACACCTCCTACTTTTATCCATTCACCTATGCGGATAGATTTGTCAGCGAGGACTGAGAAAGAGCCAAATAGATTCGCAGCAGCATCTTTGGCTGCCAGAGCAAATGCCAAGCCACCAATTCCTAGGGATGCTACTAGTGCAGTGACATTGATGCCCCATACCTGCAGCATAGCTCCAAGACCCATACCACCTATAAGTATCTTGATTATGGTTAGTATGAAGTTCCCCCTCTCTCTGGATAGGTCTTTGTTGATCTTCTCAGTAGCCTTGTATAGTAGACCTCGCAGGGCATCTGCTACAGCTATGATGGCCCAAAATATAGTAAAGACTATGAGTGTATTGAGTATACTTTTGATGAAAGGTGTCTCTTGAAGGATAATGAGGAAAAATAGGTGCAGTCCCATGATAATAAATCCGAAGCTAATAGGTGACTTTAGAGCTGATATAATTTTATCATCATAATATGTAGCAGACTTCTTGGCAAGTCTTTGTAGTACTACTGATATAACATTTGTAAAAATCTTACGTAAAAATAGAAAGAGAAAAAGAACGATAATTGCAGCAACAATCTGTGCGAAGGGTATGCCAAAGACTTGTGTGGCAAACAAGTCTCCAAATTTGGAGTTATATATAGGAGTGAGAAGTGTTTGAACTGTTATCTCTATATTCATATCAAGGTCATCTATGACATTTAGGGCTTTAGTTGCGTTAGTCTCTACTATCTGTTTTGTTGACATTTTTACTCTTTCACGGGTTGCTCCAAACTATGCAATAGAGATTACAAAGCTAGCACAAGTCATTGTATCTATGGCATTCACAAGAAATCATCACTTAACCTTTGGGTTAAACTCAAATT
>DAOUPF010000148.1 GCA_030626265.1 Sulfurovum sp. | reverse complement strand
CTGATGAGGGTGATATAAATCCACAGAGAGAGCCAGAGATTTCTGATATCAACAGAGCACTAAAGACAAACAAAAGAGCTATCAAAGATAAGCTATATACCCTCTCTCATTCATCAAAGCTCAAGGACTATCTAGTAGATACACAAGTGCATCTACAAAATAGTGAAGAGACGCTACTGGTGCGAGGTGGGTTCAATCAAGTCATCAAGGCTACAGTTATAGGACGCAGTGCTGGTGGATTCTTTTATATTCTGCCTCAGCAGATAGCATATCTCAAAGAGCAAGAGTCAGAGCTGCTTAGTCGCAAAGAGGAGATAGTATGGAGATATTGTCGAGAGTTTTCGGTTATCTTTCATAAGTGGGAGAGGTTTTTACGTTTCATTGACAAAGAGTATGATAGATTTGACCACTACCAAGCACGTGTAAACTTTGCTAAAGCATATGACTATGAGTTCATACTTCCCTCCAAAGAGAAGATTATCCAGCTAGATGAGTTCTCGCACCCTGCCATAGATGATCCAGTCCCTGTCACCATGACACTAGACAAACCTATCATGCTCATCACAGGAGTAAATGCAGGTGGTAAAACTATGCTACTCAAATCCATACTCTCAGCAGTATATATGAGCAAGTATCTACTACCTTTCCAGTGTAACTCTGCCAATACAAAGATAGGAAAGTTCAAAAATATAGAAGCTATCATAGATGACCCCCAATCTGTCAAAAATGATATCTCTACCTTTGCAGGTCGTATGTTGGAGTTTTCTAAGCTTTTTTCTCACAAGGATGCCATAGTAGGAGTAGATGAGATAGAACTAGGAACTGATGCAGATGAAGCGGCAGCACTGTTTAAAGTATTGCTAGAAGAGCTTAGGAGCAGGGGTGTTTGGTTTGTAGTGACTACTCACCATAAGAGACTCGCCTCACTCATGGCAGCAGATGACAATGTAGAGCTTGTAGCTGCTCTTTATGATGAGCAGAGGAGATTGCCTACTTATACTTTCTTGCAGGGCAGTATTGGTAAGAGTTATGCCTTTGAGACAGCAGAGAGGTATGGCATATCACCTCTAGTGATAGAGCGAGCCAAGACATTTTTTGGAGAGGATAAAGAGAGACTAGGTGAGCTGATAGAAAAATCCACAACCCTAGAGCGTGAGATGAGACAAAAGATAGCCTCACTAGATGCCCAGCATGAAAAAAGCAAGAAAAAACAGGAGCATCTACAAAAACTAGAAGATGAGATGAAAGAGGAGCAGAGAAAAGCTCTGACTACATTAGAAAACAGATATAATGCAGCTACTAAAAGAGCCCAACAGGCACTCAAAACTACAAATTCATCAGATGGACGACGCTTGCTCAATGAAGCACACAAACACAAAATAAAAGCCAAGAAAAAGCCAGAAACCAAGCCCACAGAGCTAACAGTAGGTGATAGGATAAAGTATCGCTCACACAAAGGAGAACTACTATCTATCAAAGCTAAGGAGGCAACCATCATAGTAGATGGACTCAAGATGAGAGTACCTATCTCAGATGTAAAGAAAGTCCTAGAAAATTCAGTAAAAGCTACTATCAAAAAACCAAAAGCCCAAGCCACAGTACAAAAAACTGGAGCAGCACTATCTATCAAACTACTAGGAATGTTTGGAGATGAAGCTATTGACAAAGTTGACAAATTCCTCTCAGATGCTCTTGTCAATGGTTTAAATGAAGTAGAGATTATCCATGGCACTGGTGGTGGAGTGTTAGCAAGATTAGTAACAGAGTATCTAAGCGAACACCCCAAGATAAACAGGTTTTATAGAGTTCCTGGCAATCTAGGAGCTACTATTGTGGAGTTGTAGTTGATATTTCAACTCCAAATGGTATAATATCCTCTTAAAATTACGTATGTAAACAAATCAAGGAGACCAAGTTGAGTTTAAAAGATGAAGTAGAGTTTGTAAAAGGCTCATTGAGTAGTGATGAAAAGATTTTGGAGAGTGCCTTTAAGCTAGAGAGATTGTACAAAAAGCATAAGATAAAGATATGGGCTACAGTAGTAGTATTGGTTCTTTTCTTTGGAGGCGGCATTGCTATGCAAGCGTACCAAGATAGCAAGATACAAAATGCAAACTCTGCACTATTAACACTGCAAAGCACACCAGATGATGCTAGTGCTCTTAGTGCATTAAAAGAGAATAATCCTAAACTATATGATCTTTTTATTTATTCACAAGCTATATCTAACAAAGATGCAAAAGCATTAGCGGTTTTAAACTCTAGTAGTGACACTCTTCTAGCAGACTTAAGTAAGTATCATGCAGGCATATTGGATTCTAAAGTTGTAGATTCTCAGTATTACCAAGAGTTAACACTAATACAAGAGGCATTTGTAGCATTAAAAAGTGGCAAAAAAGATATAGCAAAGCAGAAGCTAACTCTGATAGGTGAGAACTCTCCAGTGAGCAATATTGCTAGATTACTTAAGCATTATACTGTAGAGGTAAAATAAGTTATGAAAAAGACTTTTCTTTTAGCAGTGATAATAGCAGTACTATTTATAACAGGATGTGATAATAGAAAAAATTATGAGCCAGCAGAAACTTTTAGCTCAGCAGCGGCTATCAGTGAACATGGACGAGATGCTATAAAAGTAGGGCGTGAGGGTGTGACATTTAGTAATGGTCAGTTTATTACAAAAAAAGGTGAAGGCAAGATTAAGTTGCCAGAAGGTTTTCATTATATCAATCAGTCTTCAAAGTATATACTTGCAGCAAATGATAAATCAGAGATACTTATACTAAACAGAAGTAGTGGAGCAACTATCAAGAGGGATAAACTCTCTTTTCCTTTAGTATCTGGTGCAATACATGGGAATAATGTCATGTATATGCTTCATAATGATGTATTTGGTGTATATAGTATCTCAAAAGGCAAAAGCATAGTAGATGCAAAAGTAGGACAGGCTTACGCCATAGATACTCGAGTGACTAATCCTATACTGCTTAATGGCGGTAGAATGATGGCTGTCCCAACACTAGATGGTAAGCTACTCTTGATAGATCCAAGAAAACCTAGAGGTGCACGGGGTATATCTATAGGCTCTGAAAATGTATTTAATAATGTTATATTTCTCTCTAGTATAAGAGGCAAAAGAATTATAGCTGCCACGCCACGCAAGCTAGTAAGTGCTGCATCAGGCTCTAATCATAAATTTGAGGCAAATATAGCTGATGTTGCTATGTCAGGATCAATAATATACGCTTTGACTCAAGATGGTCGTGTTGTAAAGCTATCTGCTACTATGAAAGTATTGGCACAGAAGAAATTTAAGTTTGCAGAATTCCTCTCTATAGCAGTTGCTGGTGGGAAAATATATGCATTGGACAAACAAGGATCACTATTTGTAATGAATAGCTCACTTACTAAATCAAAAGTATATGATGTAGGTGAAGTAGATAATTATACTTTTGTAGCAGGCTCTAGAATGTATGTAGATGACAAAGTGATTGATCTATCCAAGCTTCCTCTATAAGTAATCTCCTTGTAGCTTATGAGGAGTATATAAGTGTAACCAAAGCATTAGATGCAAAAAGTGTTGCATCTTATCTGGCTGATTTACGTCAGCTAGAAGAACAAACAAAAAAGCCTATAATTAGCTTAGAGAGCACAGATATATTGGCTTTTTTGGCATCATTCGAAAATAAAAGAACCCTCAATAGAAAATTATCTGCAATCAACTCATTTTTCAATTTTTGTTATACCAAAGACTTTCATGATAAAAAGATAAAAATACCTATGGCAAAGATTCCAAAAAACCTGCCAAAATATCTAAGCATAGATGAGATAATGAATGGTCTTGCACTTATAGATAGGAGTAAACTTATGGGCAAAAGGGACTATGCCTTGATACTCTTTTTGTATGCAAGTGGCTGTAGAGTTAGTGAAGCACTCTTCGCTAGAAGAAATGATCTGCTAGATGGTTGGCTCAAGATTAGATATGCCAAAGGGGAGAAAGAGAGAATGGTTCCACTAGCCCCCATAGCTATAGAAGCATTAAGCCAATATATAGAGGCAGGAGATATACGTAGTACTCATCTCTGGTTGAACTATAGAGGTGAAGTTTTGAGCCGTATATCTGCTTATAAAATAGTCAAGAAGTATCTAGGAGTCTCTCCACATGTATTGAGACACTCATTTGCTTCTGCACTTATAGTTGGTGGTGCTGATCTGAGAGTAGTGCAGGAGTTGTTAGGGCATAGCTCTCTTATCACAACACAGATATATACACATATAGAGCAAAAAGAGCTCAAAGAGACTGTAAATAGATATCATCCTCTCAAAAATAAAAAAGGTTCCAGATGAAAGATGTAGTAGAGTATTTTGGTTCAAAAGATATTATATTTCGTTCACTAAAGCCTATTAATCTCAAAGATTTAGGATCACGAAAAAAAGTCTCTATTTATCTAGGTGTAGATTTAAAGGATTACTATACTATGGTAATCTTAATAGATAAAAAAAGTAGGATACTTAGAAAAGAGGCAGGAGAGCTGATGGAGTTGCATCATAGCCTAGAGAGATTAACAGGAGCAAAGATATTGAAAAAATATATCATCATAAAAGCACCACTATGCTCAAAAGCAAAATTAGTTTTAAAAGAGAATGGATGGGGAGTAGAAGTTATATAGT
>DAOUPF010000173.1 GCA_030626265.1 Sulfurovum sp. | reverse complement strand
TACTTTAGTGAATCCTTTGGAGCAAGCTCACAAAATAAAGATTTACTAGAGCGAAGTATTTATAATTATATTGATAAACTATACTTGGATGAAGGAACCCTTGAAAAGCTATTAAAAGAAAATCATAGTAATCTTTCAAGATATACAATAAGAGGTGAATTATCTGAAAAAAACAAACAACTTTTTAATAATTTTGCAGTTTCTAATCAGACAATAGCTGAAGAATTATATAAATTGGTTGAGCAAAATAAAGAAGATATGCCAAACTTATTTACTTATAGAGATTTTAAAGCTTTTATCAAGCATATAAATTTATTTTTACGACAAGACACAAAATTACTTGAAAGAGAGATTATTCAGCAATACCTTGACAAATATAAATTTGATGACTTCTATGATGGTACAGATGTAAACCCAATACAAATAATTTTGCAAGAGTATGATTGGTCACAAAAATATCTTGATAGCGTCAAAAAGAATCAAACAGTAATCACCTTAGAAACTGTTACCACAGCGATAAATCATATAATCAAGTCACGGCATACATCGAAAGAAAACTCTACAATTCTTTCAAATACCACTTCAGAGGAATATATATCTTTTATTAAATCTTCACAAGAATTTGTAGAAATTTTAATAAAATTTCTGAAAGAGGCTTATCACAGAGACCAATATTACCTTTCTAATATAAAAGAGGCATTAGCTTCACTTAAAAAGGAAAATAGTGACTTCGTATGGAAGATTGAACAAATTTTAAAAAATAGAAATATAAAACTAGAGGAAAATAAACAATGAAGTTCAATACCCTCGGCTACACCTCAAAGGATGTAGACTTACGCGGGAATTACATGTACATTATACCTCAAAATAAAATATTTTTCAAGTACCTTGATAATTTTTACAAAATAAAAGGAATTTATAAGCTATGGATATAAGATTAATAGATAAATATATTACTAAAAAGAGACTTTTAAAGTATGAATCTATAGCCCAATATGAAGATAACCTTTTGCTTTCAAAAAAGTATTATATTCCAATATCTATCTTGGAAGTTACCTTGAGAAATTCTATCAATCAGCATTTTGAAAAATTTTATGGCTCTGGTTGGCTTGTAAATGAAGCCAATTTTTTACAAAAAGACCTGCTCTCAAAAATATTTGATGCTAAACAAAAAATAAAATTACGAGATGAGCTTTTGACTAAAGATAAGCTTATTGCAGAGTTATCATTTGGATTTTGGGCAAACCTCTTTAAATCATCTTATGATAGACAAATGAGGATAAGTAGCTTAAGACAAATATTTACAAACCTACCTTCAAAAGATATAAAACTAATTAACCGTAGTGAGCTTTTTAAAATAATTAATCACATACGAAACTTTAGAAATAGAATTTTTCATCATGAAAGAATAGTCAATAAACCAGAATTTCAAAATATAGAAAATGAGATAAATGAAATTCTAAACTATCTAGATAAAGAAGTTTTAGACTTTTCAGAAAGGCTTAACAATGTTCACTAAAACCATAGACTTCTCCAAATACTCCAGCATTAAAATAGGACAAGCTACCAAAGTCCTAATAATAGAAGAAGGAGATACTATACCAACTGATAGGTATCTAATCGGTGGTGCCAATAATCTGTTGGTATCGCCTACTCCTCCTCCTCTTATGATGCTAGGTAAAGATTTTACGACTATGGAGCAAAGGGGTGGCATGCTTACTATAGGTACTGCTATGCCTACAGGTCGTATAGTCTCATATGCCAAGAAGTATGATATAGCAGGCTTTGAGTTTTGTGCCAAGCTTCCAGGTACTCTAGGTGGTATGCTTGCTATGAATGCTGGGGTAAAAGAGTATGAGATATTTAATATACTACACTCTGTAGAAATAGCTGGAAAATGGCTTCTAAAAGATGAGATAGAGCATGGCTACCGCTTTGCTAAGCTAGGTGGCATAGCAACAAGAGCAAGGTTTAAAATCATAAATGGTTTTGACCAAGAGTTACTAGATACTCTGATAAATCTTCGCTCAAATCAACCCAAAGAGGCTAGTGCAGGCTCTGCTTTTAAAAATCCTGATGGAGATTATGCTGGAAGACTTATAGAGGCTGTTGGGCTAAAGGGGATAAGAGAAGGTGATATGCAGTGGAGTGAAGTCCATGCAAACTTCTTGGTCAATCATGGAGAAGGTAGCTTTGAAGATGCAAAGCATCTCATAGATTTGGCAAAAGTAAAAGTGCTTGAAGAGTTTGGAATTGAGCTAAAAGAGGAGATACAGATACTCTAATCTACTATCCCCAATCTTGGTTTCTACTCTCATTTCTATGTTTATCTTTTTTATAAGTGACTCTTTTTTTGAGTTTTTGTAGGCGATTTAGATTACTCATCTCTGCGGATTTTATATCTAAGAACTTTTTTTCGGTGATCTCTAGAGTGCCGTTGTAGAGTCTATCTATATAACTTTTCATCTCTCTTAGGTATTCGGAGTCGAGTCTTATCTCTTCTAACTTATCTAGCCCCTGTTTTAGTTCATCAAACTTGGTCAAATACTGCTCCGCCGTAATATCTTCTTGGCGGAACATTCTAAAGAGATTTTTACTAATTTTATCCAATCTAGCGATATATTTTTGTCGCTGATACTTCTCTATCTGTTTGGGAGTATAGCGACTCATGATTAGTCTTGAAGTATTATTGGAGTGCCTACTTTTATCTTAGACCATAGCTCTCTCATGCCACCATTGCTAAGTGCTATACATCCTTCTGTCCAGTCTTTTTTCAGTGTATAGCTATCTCCGTGCCCATCAGCATTCCAGTTTGGTTGTCCATGGATTGTAATCATGCTTCCTGGATCTACACCTCGTTGTGCTGCTTTGGCACGGTCTGATGCATTAGGATATGATATAGTCATTGCCATATATTTAACAGTATGGCATCTTTTGTCAAGAATTCTATATGTTCCTATAGGAGTTTTCTTGTCACCTCTTTTTACTTTTGCCCCTTTATGGTCATTCTCTCCTAGAGAGACTAGCATACTTCCTATGACAGAACCATTTTTATAAAGTGTCATCTTTCTATCAGATTTATCTACGACTATTTTATCAGCCAATGTACTACTCATAGCCTGAGAACATCCAGAGCTTGGATATGTGCCTCCTCTAACTCCTGTTGGTTTACTTTCCTTTGATCCAAATAAATTAAAACTACATCCTGAGAGGAGTATAGCAACAGAAGTAGCAATTACCAAGTTTGTTTTGTTCATAATATTAATCCTATTTTATAAAGTTGTAAAGAGTTTATCACAGTTTTTATTAAGAAGAGAGATTATAGTAGATAGAAGAAGAAATCCGCCAATAAAATGGCGGATATATGTCAGTTTATTGACTATACAGCTGCTTTTGCTGCCTCAAGTACTGCATCATAGTCAGGCTCTGTTGTGATCTCTGGAACAACTTGCTTATATGCAACTTTACCATCTGTACCGATTACGAAGATTACTCTAGCCAAGATACCAGCTAAAGGTCCATCTGCTAGAAGTACACCATACTCATTACCAAAATCTTTGTTTCTAAAGTCAGAACATACAGCGATGTTATCAATCCCTGCTGTTGAACAGAAGTTAGCTGCTGAGAATGGTAAGTCCATAGATACAGTTTTTACATCTACATCAGTTAATGATGCTACTTCTGTATTGAATCTTCTAGTCTCTGCATCACAAACACCTGTATCTAGTGAAGGAACTGCGATTACTAGTTGTACTTTATCTTGTGCACCACCTACTGTCTCATTTTGAAGCATTGGGTTACAATTTACTACTGTCACTACTGGAGCTGCGTCACCTACGTTGATTTCTGTACCTGTTAGGTTACATACTATGTCATTTTTAAATGTTACTGTTGCCATTTTAATTCCTTGAATTGATTTATATCAAGAATTATAGCTAATTAGGATAAAAATAGTCTTAAATGAAGTTTTTTGTATTATAATACTGTCAAATTTGAACTATAAGGAAACTTGATATGAAAAGTATGACTATAAAGGATACATACCCTATACAGGCATTAGAGCTTAGAAAAGAGGAAGCAAGATTTTCAACAACAGATGAGATAGTTACATATATAGAAGAGAGAGTCTCTTCTCACCCCATAGCTGCACATATGACAACCTTTG
>DAOUPF010000115.1 GCA_030626265.1 Sulfurovum sp. | reverse complement strand
ATCCAAAATAGCTATATCAAAAACCCTCTGATAACTGACTGGATCGCATCAGGCTTTGAACTTGAGAATCCAAATATCAGTGGTATAGATGCTACAAGCGGTCTCAAATGGATAGGAAATCAAAATCAAACAGAGCATACTGCATATCGAAATGATAGATTTGAATCTGCACTCTCACCTAGCCCTGATAATAACCGTAGCTTCACCATAGCATATGTCATGAGAGCAGTGAGTAGAGGAAGCTTCACTCTGCCACCAGCCAAGATAGAGGATATGTATCAACCACACTACAGAGCCTTTAGCCAGTTTTTACAATCTAAAGTAAATATCAGAGAGGAAGAGGAGATCATAGTACCACCTACTCCTGCACCTATATCAGAGACAAACGCTACAGAAGCATCTACTAAAAAGAGTGTCTCTATAAAAGAGGTATTGAGTGAAAAAGATTATCTGGAAGTTTACAACTATAACATAACAGATACAAAAAAATACAAAATTGTACAGCTCAATTTTTTGAGAAACTCTATTTTTGCTCATGCTGGACTGGACTTTTCTAAAACCAACCCTATGTTACACAAAAGATTTTTGCCATACAAATGGTACACACAAAGTAGCATCAAATCAGGTGATATATACAAACATCTAAGCCAGCAGAGAAAAAACAATATCCAAACACTTCTCAAAGAGGAGAAACGACGTGGTGGTGGACTGTCTCTTTCAGACTTTTACCGTGTACGTACCAAAGCTCTTACAAAACCTGACCTACTCAAATATGACAAAAAGAGTTTGAGAATCTTATGCAATAGTCTATTTGCTAGATATGGTTTAGACTTTGAAAAAACAGCTCCAGATTTGGATATCATATTTAAGTATATGCCTTGGTACAAACCTGCTCAGATTACTGTTAGTGATATATACGATAAGCAGATGAGCACAAAAGAGAAAGAGAACATAATCCTAATGCTCAAAATAGAAAGAGAGCTATGATTACTCTTGGAGGTATAGTAAAGTATCTTTTTTTTACTATCTTCTTATTTTTTATATCTATTTTTATTTTAAATTGGTTATCCCCTGTAGATACTAGCCCTCTGACAAAGGTATCAAAAGTCATATACTCAGATAGTAAAGAGTGGCTTTTTGTAGAGACAAGTCCAGAGCAAAAATGGCGATTTGCTACAGACTCAAAAAGAGTAGATCCAAACTTTATCAAAATACTACTAGCCTATGAAGACAAGCGATTCTATAAGCACTGGGGACTAGACCCTCTAGCTATGAGTAGAGCCATACTGCAACTCATAAAAAACCAGAAGGTAATCTCTGGAGGTTCTACTATCACTATGCAGTTAGCCAGACTCCTTCACCCAAGGAAACGAACTGTACTTTCAAAAATTATAGAGATATTTAGAGCATTCCAGCTAGAGTGGATATATAGTAAAGAGGAGATACTATCAGCCTACCTTACTCTCACCCCATATGGAGGCAATATAGAGGGTCTAGTGGCAGCTAGTATGCGGTACTTTGGGAAACTACCCTACTCTTTGAGTGCAGAGGAGATAGCACTTTTGGTAGCATTACCTCAGTCACCAGAGAGAAATCGACCAGACAAACACCCAACTAATAGCAAAAAGGCACGAAATAAGGTTCTATCAATGGCTAAAGAAAAAATACTTATCAGTGAGTATGAGTACAAACAAGCTATAAACAAAAAAACTCCTAGTACATTAAAAAGATACCCAAGATACACACCTCACCTATCTCACAAAATACTCTCTAAAGATAAAAATAGCACCAAAAGAATAAAGACAACTATCAACAAAGACTTACAAAAACAGCTAGAGCTTTGGGCAAAGAGCAAAGAGAATACTTTAGCAAAAGAGACCACCATAGCAGTGCTAGTAGTTCGCAATAGTGACTCTGCGATACAGGCATATCTGGGATCTCACAATATGTTCAGTAAAAATGTTGCAGGGTATGTAGATATGATAAAAGCCATTCGCTCTCCTGGCTCTACTCTCAAGCCTTTTATATATGCTCTAGGATTTGAGAAGCATATCATCCATCCACATACTCTGATACTGGATCAGGAGACTAGATTTGGAGACTATATGCCTCATAACTTCTCTAACCAATATAACGGAGAGGTCACACTAGAGTATGCACTACAAAACTCACTTAATATACCTGCTGTAAAGATACTCCAAAAACTAGGAGCTGATGAGTTTATATCTACAATCAACAACTATGTAGGACTAGTAAAAGTCCCCAAAGACAGAGCTAGCCTGCCTGTAGCATTAGGAGGACTTGGTATCTCTATGTGGCAACTCACGCAGCTCTATGTCGCTCTGGCAAATGGTGGGAGTACAAGAGAGTTACACTATCTTATATCTGACAAAAAGAAGACAAAGAGCAAAAAGCTATTTACTGAAAAAGCCACCAAAATGACCAGCTCAATCTTGCGTAATACCCCAGCACCAAAAGGCTTCATCAACTCAGACAAGCAGATAGCATACAAGACAGGCACAAGCTATGGCTATCGTGATGCATGGACAATAGCTTATAACAGCCAATATACAGTAGCCACATGGGTAGGTAAACCCAACAACACTATACAGCTCAAATTGACTGGCAAAGATACCGCTGCTCCTCTAGCTTTTGAAGTATTTTCATTGCTAAATACTCTTCTGCCAAAAAAGAGTTGGCTAACCCCGAGTAATTATTTGGGAAACTCTGTACCTGATGGACTCAAGTACTTTGACAAAGAGATACAGATCAAACAAGCAAAACTAGATTTTGTATATCCTAGAGAAAATACCCGCTTTAGAAGTGCAGGATGTGGCAAAGCTGTGGTAGAGGTGAAAGTAGAAAATGGAAAACCACCATACTACTGGTATATAGATGGAGAAGCTAGGGAGATTAGTGAAGACTATACAAATATACCATTTGAGCATGGAGCTCACACAATCAATGTCATAGATAGCAATGGAGAGACAATCACTAGAGATATTTGGGTTGATAAGCCTGAGTGCTGATGTTATATCAATAGCCTCAGGGGGAGGAGGCTATTGGTTTATGGATTAGTCCATCTGCTTTCGTAGGAAAGTTGGTACTTCTAGTATGTCTTCGTTTTCACTATCATATCCACCTACTACTCTTCGGTTTTGTAATGATGCTATACTTCCAGGAGAAGGAGTTGTTGTATTGATACCAGATAGAAGATTTGTAGCTCTTTGTGCTTTTTCTGCTTGGTCTCTTGCTACATTTTCATTTGCATCAAAACCAGTAGCAACTATAGTAATCTTTACTTCATCTATAGGAATATTTGTATTTGTTGTTGTACCAAATATAACACTTGCATCTTCATCTGCATGATCCTCTATAGTCTCCATAGCCTCAGAGATTTGAAGGATAGGATAATCTGGGTGAATATAGAAGTGTACCAAGACACCCATAGCACCATTGATAGAGATATTGTCAAGCAATGGTGAATCTATAGCGGCTTTAGCAGCATCATAAGCAGCATTTGTTCCTTCACTCTTACCAGATCCCATAAGTGCCAAGCCTCTATGACTCATAACAGTTTTTACATCTGCAAAGTCGAGGTTGATATCATTTGGACCATGTGACAAAATCACATTTGATATGCCTGAGACTGCCTGAGACAAGACATCATCAACTAAACGAAAACTCTCTTTTATACCTAAGTTCTTCTCCACTATTGATAGAAGTTTCTCATTGGGAACTATGACGATAGAGTCACTCTCTCGTCTAAGCTCTTCTAGTCCCTCTTTAGATAGTTTTGTTCTTTTTCTACCTTCAAACTTGAATGGACTAGTAACAACAGAGACTGTAAGTGCTCCTACATCTCTAGCCGCTTGAGCAACGATAGGTGCAGCACCAGTACCAGTACCTCCACCCATACCAGCAGAGATAAATACTATATCAGCGCCTGCAAGTGTCTCTTTGATAAGGTCAAAACTCTCTAGTGCTGCTTCTCTACCTTTGTCAGGAACCATACCAGCTCCTAGACCTCTAGTAGCATTGATACCCAGTTGTAGTTTAGTAGGTGCCAGAGATGTATCTAACGCCTGTGCATCAGTATTGGCTACTATAAGGTCAATACCAGATACACCCTCAGATATCATATGGTTGACCATGTTACCACCGCCACCACCAATTCCAATCACTTTTATCTTTGCACCTGCTGATGTCACTGTTGACTCTATCTCTATATTGTCATTTACTGACACTACTTCGATTTCAAAATTATCTATATCACTCATCTATTCCCCCTTTTATTAAAATAGCTCTTTTGCCCATGTACTAAGCCTTGAGATTAAACTTCCCTCTTTCTTGTCAGGTCGAGGCAAATCATCAAATGAAAAAGTATCAACATCTTCATCATATTCCGAATCTTTTAGAACTTTATTCCCAATAGTATTTTTACTATGATCTTGAGTATTACTTGTCTTTACATCTTTGCTCTCTCCATTGAGACGAATATCTTTAATCCCCTCTTCTGGAGTATCACATTTGTTGTGAAGCATGTTTTTATCATTGTCAATCTCATATTGAGTATGTTCTCCAGCTTGATAAAGCAAAAGACCAATAACTGTAGAGAATGCAGGATCTCTCAACTCTTCAGTTAATCCTGCTATATTTCTAGGTAGTCCAATTCGCACAGGGCTATTATGAAATATCGCCTGAGCTAACTCTCTGATACCTTTTAGCTTTGTCATTCCACCTGTCAATACTATACCAGCACCTACTTGTTAAAAGAGTGCACTTTTTTCAACGGAGTTAGCCAATATTGAAAGTAACTCTTCCACTCTTGCCATAATAACATTATGAACCATACCAAGAGAGATACTATTTCTACTCTCTTCATCACCAATAACAGGAAGCTCAATTATCTCATTTGACTCACTCATCAAGTTGCCATGTCGTATCTTTACATTCTCTGCTATCTGAAGAGGGGTATGCAGAGCCATAGACAAATCATTAGTAATATGATTGGAGCCAACACCTAAAAAAGTATTGTATCTGATAGAGTTTCCTATATGGATAACCATATTACTTGTCTGCCCTCCCATATCTATAACTACTGATCCTAGCTCTTTTTCATCCTCTTGGAGAGTAGCTATAGATGAAGCATAGCTATTGAGAACAATACTTTCAATCTCAAGCCCAGCTGAGCGAACTGTTTTTTTGAGATTAGAGATACTTGTCTTTTGCGTCAAAATTATATTGGCATCTACCTCTAAGCGACTAGCATTCATACCATAAGGGTCTTCTATGAAATCTTGCTCATCTACTCTAAAGTTATATGGTAGTACATGTATTACTTCATACTCGTTTGGGATATTTGCATTGTAAAGTGCAGTCTCCATCAGTCT
>DAOUPF010000449.1 GCA_030626265.1 Sulfurovum sp. | reverse complement strand
CATGGCTGGGTTGATTCCTGCTAGGTTGAATCCCCTATTAGGCTATAGTAACCCGTCTTCACTGAAACTATAGAACCCAGTCGCCCCAATTATAACATGGTCTAGCAGTTCAATGCCTACTAGCTTGGCTACTTCTTTTAGTCTCTGCGTTACTTGAATATCTGCCCTAGAAGCTGATAGCGTTCCCGATGGGTGATTATGTGCTATGATGATTCCTGCCGCATTGTCTAGGATAGCGGGTCGGAATACCTCCCTAGGATGCACAAGAGATTGATTAAGCGTCCCTATATGGATAACTCTAGTATTTATTACCTTACTGCCTCCGTCTAGTGTAACCATTATAAAATGTTCCTTCTCTGCCGTGGTATACTCGTTTAAAAGGCTGAATACATCTTTAGCCGATGTAACCCTCTTTATATCATCTTGTATAGCTCTCTCTTCAATCATGCTCAATAGTTCAGTCATTGTGTAGTTGCTCATTCTGCTACCTCCTCTATGTTGTAATAGCTGTGTGCTGTCTCTCTTGCCATCTCTAGTAGATTATTGTCTATGTCGCATAGACTAGTTATGCCGTCTCTCCTAAAGTCTTCTAGTACTTCATAGCTGACTATGTTCTCTAGGGCTTCGCTTGCCTCGTCTATAGTGTCGAATGTCTCTAAGTGTGTATAGCTATGATTACCTATACTCTCTATTATGCTGTAGTTGCTCATTCTGCTACCTCCTCTAATGCGTTTAGTAAGCCATCAAATAGCTCTATATCTCCTAATAGGTCGGCTAGTGCCTCCACTGTCTCATAGTCTACCTCGAAACTGTCTGCTAGATACTCTAGATACTCTTTTTTATCTGCCCAGTCTGTCCCTATCCAGTCTATAACTAACATTATATTACCTCCTTGATTCTCTTGTGTAATAGAGACCCTTTGAAGTACCCTATAATTACTGTGTGGTCGCTAAAATGCTCTAATAGTATATAGCTGTCTTCTGTCTGCCCTATCTCTCTAATAGCGTACATCATAGCCTTACCGTCTATGCTCTGACTACTTCGGGAGGTACTCCAATTTACACACCCTCTAGATGAACTATTGATTAGGTTATGTAATGCCTCTCTGTCCTCTACTAGTGTTAACACTAGCGTGCTTTTCTCATACTCTAAAAAATCTAGTAGCTGGTTGGCGTTCTCTAGGTTGATAATGGGCTTTAGTATGCTCTCTGTATATAGTTCTAGTTTCATGTGTGTGCCTCTTTCCGTGTTAAGATAGATATATTATACCACCTACTAGGTACTATACTACTTAATATGTCTATAATTCTAGTCAATTGTATCATATTGTAGCAGTCTATTAGCTTACTATCCTGCTGACGTTCTGACTGCTTCGGTACT
>DAOUPF010000366.1 GCA_030626265.1 Sulfurovum sp. | reverse complement strand
GAGTTTATAGTTGAGCAGATTTCTAAGTAGTAGATATATTCTTAGCTTTCAGATTATGTTTTGGATAGCTCTGTTTTCTATATATATCCTCTCTATTATCCCCTCTACTGATGCTCCCTCTTTCTCTGGATTTGATAAAGCCAATCATATTTTTGCATTTTTTGTATTAGGGATTCTTTTGCGATTTGGGTATCGTATAGGATATTGGAAAGCTATATTGGCTCTGTTGTCTTTTGGTATTTTTATAGAGGCCTCTCAATACATGACAGAGACTAGAAGTGCAGAGATACAAGATATAGGAGCGGATCTCATAGGTATATTTATAGGACTCAAACTATACAAATACATTAGAAAAGCTTTACGCTGATGTATACTATAGATAAGAGTACCCAGACTACTATAGAGGTCAAGCATTCCAAGTTTGTCACACACTTTGTACCTATAGCAGAGTTTGCTGGACTGCAAGAGAAACTTAGAAGGGAGCATCCCAAATCTAGCCATGTAGTATATGCCTTGCGTTATCTAAACGAGTATGATCAAATAGTAGAAAATAGCTCTGATGATGGTGAGCCAAAAGGTAGCTCTGGAGTACCAGCACTCAATGTTCTGCGAGGTGAGGAGCTTATCAACTGTGCAGTGTTAATTGTTAGGTACTTTGGTGGTACAAAACTAGGCATTGGAGGTTTGATACGAGCCTATACAGGGGCAACACAAGAGATATATACCATATCGGATATTATAAAATATGAAAAATTGCATACTTGTGAATATGAGACTACTTATTCAGATGTTCAGCGTATAGAGTATATCTTGGCTCAAATTGGTATAGTGGGGGCTGATAGGGATTTTGGTGCAGCTGGAGTGGGTTGGAAGATAGTATCAACTAGCGAGAATATAGATGAGTTTAAAAGTAGGGCGGGTAGGAGTATCAAGTGTATTGTCTAATCTGTGGAGATAAGTGTGATAGCTTCAAATATGAGTATGAAGATATAGACTGTTATAGATGTGAGAACTGCGAGTTGATATTTAAAGATCCTGCAATATACCAGTCCTTTGATGAACAAAAACCTAGGTATGACTTGCATGAGAATGATTCTGATAGTGCAGGGTACAGAATATACTTTCAGAAATTTATAGATTTTGTTTTGCCTAGAACTGATAGCATAGATGCTGCATTGGATTTTGGCTGTGGTGAGAGCTCATTGCTTGCAGATATGTTGATAGAGCAGGGAATAGCATGTGACTACTATGACCCTATTTATCATTCAGATCAAGAGTATAAAAATAGCAGATATGACCTTATCACTTCAGTGGAGGTATTTGAACATCTACATGATCCTATGACTGTTTTTAAAGAGCTACTATCTATAGTCAATAAAGATGGATATATAGCTATCAGAACAGAGTTCCACCTAAACTCCATTGATCGTTTTTCTACTTGGCATTATCCTAGAGATCCTACTCATATAGTGTTTTTTTCTCCTAAGACTTTTAGAATCATGTGTGAGCTTCAAGGTTGCAAATATTTGGCAGATAATGGAAAAAATATGATTTTAGTCCAAGAAAGATAACTCATAATTATTAATCATATAATTTAAGAATATAATATATTCAAATATAAGTTTTTCTTCTTTAGTTTAAGTATAAATCTGTTTTAATTACTCAAATGATTTAATTTACTCAATTATATTGATGGATTATATTATAAAAAACAAAAGGATTACATATGAAACTAACAAGTACGATACTTGCACTAGGACTATTGGTTGGAGCTGCAAATGCAGGAGAGTTTATAAGCTATAAGGCATTAACAAAAACACTAAAAGCAGAGAATAAAAAAGCTGGCAACTTTGCAACAGCTGATGATGTTAAAAAAGCCGTAGCATCTAAAGACTGGGCAGTAGTAGATGTAAGAACAAAAGAGGAGTGGACAGCTGCACATATCAAAGGCTCATACAGAGTAGGTAGACAAGCACCAGAGAAACAATTTTCATCTGTAGTCTTAGATGATGATGATAACTTCATCAAGAAAAATATCATAGTTATT
>DAOUPF010000018.1 GCA_030626265.1 Sulfurovum sp. | reverse complement strand
TTCTTAATAATATCAAGTAAATTAGTCTTACCCGTACCACTCTGCCCTATGATACATATCTTATCCAGTGGCTGACCAGCTTTCTCATGCCCTTTAGGGTAAGTCAAGTCTAACTCCAAATCTGAAAATTGTTTATAATTTCGTATGTGCAAATTACTGATTTTCATAAATATATACCGCCTAGATGATTAGTTAGTATGATTTTAGCATAATATAGAAAAAAATCCAAAACTCATAGTAAATCTATTTATAATTCACCCTCACCTTATCCCCATAAAACTTCGGATCCGTACGCAACACATATACATCCAAGAATGCCTTGGCTCTTGCTAGATACTCTCTAGCTTTCATACGGTACGCAGCTGCAGTTCCTGGTATGTCTTTTGCGGTGAATCCTATGGCTTTTTGTCCTTTGGTGTGGGCTATAAATATAGCTCTCTCGAGATGGAATTTTTGTGAGATGATTATATAGTCTTCTAGATCAAAAATCGCTTCTGCTCTCACTACAGAGTCTAGTGTCCTAAAACCCGCATAGTCTAGAGTGATATACCGCTTTGGTATGCCTGCTTTTATAAGATCTTGTTGCATGGTGGTGGTCTCATCATAGTATTTTGTGCCATTATCTCCTGAGACTATGATGGCTTTTACTTTACCAGCCTTCCATAGTGCTATGGCTGCTCTCATGCGGTAGATATAGAAGTAGTTTTTGTATCCACCTCGTATATGCTTGGCAGTACCTAGCACTAGGGCTGCCTTCTTGGGAGGTACTTTGGAGACATCACTGTATATACTAGAGCTACTGCTGTGCCTGACATACGAATCTATACCTATGACAACCAGTACCCCAAATATCACTATGAGTACAAATATTCCAAAACTCTTCATCATAAAAACCATCCTTGTACTAATGCCATATAAAAAATCGTACTACCAAATATACTAAGCAGGTAGTTTTTAAATATCAGATGCAGAGCTATAGTCATCCCTACTGCTGACATCTCAAATGCACCATATGGAGCTGAGTGAAAATCTATATCTTTGAGTGAATAAAATACCAATATAGTCATAATCACCGCTGGGAAATAACTCTCCAAAAATAGTATAGGAGATGGTAGCTCTTTGCCACGGAAAAATAGAAACGGCACTACACGAGTGATGAGATTGACTATAGCCATAACTATGATAGCAGTAAACAGATAATTATCCATCTAGTTTGCCCCTCTCTATCTGTTTACGCAGTGCAAAAAGTATCACTAGAGATAGGATGATAGCTCCCAAGAGCATATTGGAACCTAACAACATCAAAGCCACTACAGAAGCTACTCCACCTACTATAAAAGGAGCTATCTCTCTCTTGGATTTATACTGTTCTATTGTCAATACTACAAAAAGTGCCGTTAGAGAAAATGCCACTCCCCTGGTATCAAACTCAATAGCAGAGCCAAACAGAGCACCAGCCAAAGAGCCAGTAATCCAGTAGCTTTGGTTAAATGCCGAGAGGAAAAGATAGTAGTGTTTAGGTGAGAGGTTCTCCTCTATCTTCATACTAGTTAGTACTGCATATGTCTCATCAGTGAGTGCAAACACTAGATATGGTTTCATCCAGCCTGTGTTAGCAAACTTTTTGAGTAAAGAGAGCCCATAAAAAGACTGACGGATATTGATAAAAAAGCTAGCCAATGCTATATCTAAAAATCCAAGCTTGGCAGAGAAGAATCCAACAGCTGCAAACTGCAATGCCCCTGCATATATAAACAGACTCATCAGTAGCGTCCAGTACCAAGCATACTCAAAACTAGCCATCAACAATCCAAAAGCAAATCCGAGTACAACATATCCCATCATGACAGGTATGGAGTTTTTGAATGCTGTTTTTATTTCTGCTTTATGTTGTAGTAATGACATTGTAATCCTATCGGTATGCTTAATGAAACCATCATTATATCTTATAGAACCTAGATACTCATAACATCCATATCTTTCACAAGATATTTATATCAGTGTAGCTAAGTCCATGTTTTGAAAATTTATTACAAAATTTTACGATTGCAAAGTCCATTATGAATATCTAGCTAATTAATTAGTCTAAATAGCAAGCAAAAATAATATTTCGCTATAATCTCACCATAATAAAATAAAAGAGAAATAATGAAAAAAATACTACTAGGAACAGTTGTTGTGGCTATCAGCATATACCTAATGCTTACATATCTAATCGAAGATGTGCAAATAAACAAATACTCAGATATACACTTCGTCCAAGAGCAGAAGGCTATTGAGCAGGGGTGGATTCCTGAGATTTTGCCAGTATCGGCATATGATATAGTCGAGACTCATGATATAGATAAGAATACAATCTTTGGTACTTTTAGCTACAAAGAAAAAGATGAAGAGAAGTTCTTGCAAAACATGACTGTTCTTAATGATGACAATCAAACACTAGCTTGGAAAAACTTTCTTTTTAGAGTAGATAGAGATAAAAATTATGTAAGATTTAGAAATAGAAGCATAGGACTATGAAGTATATATTATTTGTATTGTTGACAGCTATCCCACTACTATCTGCAGAGCTAAACTGGCTACACTCTTATGACAAAGCTATACAGGAAGCTACTAAAACAGGCAAGAATATTATAGTATTCATAGAGGCTGATAACTGTCCATACTGTGAAAGGATGAAGGATGATGTATGGGAGGTGCAGGATGTTATCAATAGCCTAGATGGCTTTATTCCCTTGCAGCTAGATATTAGTAGCAAAGATGTCAAAAAGCACTTCCCTAAAGCATCAGTCACTCCTACAACTTATTTTATCACTCCTGATAATAGACTGCTAGAGGAGATTGTTGGTTATATTAATGAAGAGTTTTTTTATTGGCGACTTAGCTCCGCTGAGAGGGAAATAAAACTTATACAAAAAGAGAAAAAATGAATAAAATAATTGTAACAATACTCGTATTAGTTAGTTCACTTATCTCTGGTAACATAGACACATTTGTAGATAAAGCCAGAGATCAAGTAGGTAAGACAGTGACTTATAATCCAGAGTATGTACGACTAAAGTTTCCTATGGGTGATATCCCTATCAGCAAAGGTGTTTGTACTGATGTGGTAGTCAGAGCATTTAGAGGGCTGGATATTGACTTGCAAGAGAGAATATATAAATACAAAAAAACACATCCTAAGCTATTTAAGGGCTTATACTATACAAATAAACTAGATCCAAATATAGACCATAGGCGTGTAAAAAATATCCAAGCTTATCTCAAGGCTAGAGGGTATCAAATCAAAGGTGCTTTTGAAGCAGGGGATATAGTAGTGTGGAAGTTACCAGGATCTAATCTAGATCATATCGGTATCTGTTCTGATAAGAAAAACTCTGATGGAGAACCTCTAATTATCCATAATGTCGGAGGTGGAGCACAAGAGGAAGATGTGCTTAGAGTGTACCGTATAGTAGATCACTTTAGAGTATTTTCTAAATGAGGTTAAAGCATATATATTTTGCTTTACTGTTAATATCTCTTAGTATACCTCTCATGTCAAATTCTATAAGCTTGGATAAATATAATGCAAACTATCAAATAGGATATGAAAAGGTAGCCATAACATCTGATGAAGATATGGGGCTTGTGGGGCTTAGTGTACTGTTTGATTTTACTAACTATTGGTATGGAGGTGTTAGTCTTTATGGTGCAGTAGATGGTAAGAGAGGAGGCTTTTTTACTGTGGGAGCTGATAGTGGTTTGCGTTATTCTGTGGCAGACAACCTTCAGCTCAAAAGTGGACTATTTCTAGGGGCTGGTGGTGGAGGATCTGCACCACAAGGTGGAGGATTGATGCTTCGTCCTTATGTAGAAGGGAGTTATAAGGGTGAGGATTTCTCTTTGGGGCTTGGAGTGAGTCATATCAGCTTCCCCAATGGAGATATAGAGAGTACGCAGGTGTATATAGCAGCTCAGATACCTACAAGTGGAAGCTATCTTGGTGGACATCAGAACTCTGATAATACTAATGATATAGTAGCTGAGGGTGGAGTGCTGAGGGATGATACCTTGGATGTCTCATTTCTCATGGAGCACTATGTACCAAGAGCAGGCAGCAAGAATGTAAATAGTAACATAGATACCAAGCCATATAGCTTGGCAGGTATAGAGTTTGATATCTTTTTAAATGACAATCTATATGGCATCTTCCAAGCAGCTGGAGCAGGAGGAGGTGACTCGGATGGTTATATGGAGATTTTTGGTGGGCTTGGGTATCGCTATCAGATAGCTAATCTTCCACTATACCTTGATACACAAGTAGCCATTGGAGCATCAGGTGGAGGCAGAGTAGACACAGGAGGTGGGCTAGTATATAGAGCACAAGCAGGGCTAAAAGCGTATATAACAGATAATGTAACTCTAGGTATGAAAGGTGGTATGATAGATGCATATGAGGGTACTTTCTCTGCGACTACATATAGCGCTACACTAGGATACAAAGGGGTAATCGCTAATTATATCCCTAGTGATGATAATCACTCTATATTGCCAGCCAACTGGGGCTTTAGGATGTTGCACAAATCACATCTAGATAGTGATAAGCTATTTAAAAACTCTGACAGAAATATGAGAATAGATTTACTGGGGTTTGCGATAGATAGTTATATAAATGAAAACTTCTATCTCACAGGTCAAACATACTGGGCATATAAAGGTGGAGCTGGAGGTTATGCTGAGGGTATATTTGGGGCAGGTTATCATAGTGATTTATATCAAGGATTCTCACTGTATACAGAGGCACTAGCAGGTGTTGGTGGCGGTGGTGGTGTATCTATAGGTGGTGGGCTCTTTGGCTCTATAGGAACTGGGGTTGCTTATGATATAGGTAATGATTTGGAAGCTCATATCGGAGGAGCATATGTCCGTAGTAAGGATGGTTCCTTCTCTACCAACAATGTACTTTTTGGTCTTAGCTATAGATTTTCTCTATTGGAGAAAAAGAGATGAGATTAGATAAATACTTAGTCGAAAAAGGTTACTACGAGAGTCGTAACCGTGCACTAGAAGCTATCAAATCTGGTCATGTTAAAGTAGATGGTAAAACTCCAAAACCATCACTAAAGATAGATGAGAGTATGTCTATAGAGGTGGAGAGTGAGAAGTTTTATGTGAGTCGTGCTGCTAAGAAGCTAGAGAATTTTTTAGTAGAGTACCCTGTGAACTTTAGTGATAAAATAGCCTTGGATATAGGCTCTAGTACTGGTGGCTTTGCTCAGATAGTACTAGAGGGTGGAGCGAGGTCTATTGATTGTGTGGATGTTGGCAGAGATCAGTTACACAGTTCTCTTCAGAGTGATGATAGATTATCTTTATATGAAGAGATTGATATCAGAGAGTTCCAGAGTGATAAAAAATTTACTTTGATTACTTGTGATGTATCATTCATATCTATTTTGCAGATCATAGAAGAGATAGATAGACTCTCACGTATCGGCACTGATATAGTCATACTATATAAGCCACAGTATGAAGTAGGACGTATAGCCAAGAGAGATAGTAGGGGCGTAGTAGTAGATGAAGAGCTTATAGCTATGAAAAAAGTAGAGTTTCAAGAGAGTACAGATAGGTTGAATTGGAGTTTAAAACATCAAGCTCTCTCACAAGTGACAGGTAAAGAAGGAAATAAAGAGTACTTTTTTCACTTTGTGAAGAATTAGAAATTATAAATTAGAAAGTAGAAATTATAAATTGAATGATAAAACAATAATAAAATCCATAGCCATAGGTTCATTTGATGGCATACATATCGCACATCAATCACTCATAGATAGAGTAGATGCCATAGTAATCATAGAGAGAAATGGGGGCTATCTAACTCCTGGCTTCAAGCGTTCGCTTTATACTGACAAGATATGCTGTTTTTACCATTTTGATAAGGTCAAATCACTCACACCAAAAGAGTTTGTAGAGAAGTTAAACAGAGACTTCCCCTCACTTGAGACTATAGTAGTAGGTTATGATTTTGCTTTTGGTAGAGACAAAGCAGGTGATGCAGAGGGGTTACGAGAACTTTTTCACAAAGAGGTGATAGTAGTAGAGGAGGTATGTAGTGATAGTATTCCTGTACACTCTCGTACTATCAAAGCATATCTAAGAGAGGGCAAGGTATCTGTAGCTAGCAAGCTACTAGGCAGAGCTCACCGTATAGATGGCAAGGTCATACAGGGTCAAGGTCTAGGCAAAAAAGAGCTAGTACCTACTATCAATTTATCAGTAGAGGATTATCAGTTACCACTAGAGGGTGTCTATGCTACAAGAACCAAGGTTGATGATGTATGGTATCAGAGTGTAAGCTTCTTGGGTCATAGAGTGACTACTGATGGCTCCTTTGCTGTGGAGACACATATACTAGATTGTGAGATAGCTGAGGTCAGTGGTATAGTCTGGATAGAGTTTGTTGAGTTTATCAGAGCAAATAAGAAGTTTGATACTCTAGAGAGTTTAAAACTACAGATAAAAAAAGATATCTTTGTAGCAAAAGAGCAACTAAAATAAGGTGAGAAAAGTCATGATAAATATACTTATAATAGCCGTGTTACTATATGTAGTTATAGGTACTTATCTATATATAAACCAGAGAAGTTTTTTGTATTTTCCATCAGAAGCAGTAGAGCATGTATATGAAAGAAAAGTTTTCCAAAATGATGGTGAGTCTATCAGTGTCATTGTTGTAAATCCTGGAAAAGATAAGGCTTTACTATATTTTGGTGGCAATGGAGAGATTGTGGCTTCTGGGGCTGATGTATTTGAGAGAGAGCTATCAGAGTACACTACATACATGGTAGACTATAGAGGTTATGGTCAGAGTAGTGGAGAGCCGACTCAGAGAGGTATATTTAGTGATGCACTACATATATTTGATGAGATTAGCAAAGAGCATGCTTTGGTGAGCTTATTTGGTAGAAGCCTAGGTACGGGAGTGGCATCCTTTATTGCATCCCATAGAACTGTAGACAAACTAGCACTTATAACACCATTTGATAGTATCCAGAGCGTAGCACAGGGTAGATTCCCTCTATACCCCATGTCGATACTATCTAAAGACAAATATGACTCTATAGGACGAGTACCTGACATAAAAGCAGAAACTATAGTCCTCATAGCCTCTGATGATACCGTAGTGCCTCTAAAACATGCACGAAGACTAGTAGAGGCATTTCCTCCATCACAGGTAAAAGCAGTAACCATAAACGCAACTGAACACAACAACATAGCATATACAGTAGAGTATACTGAGGTTTTGAGAGAGTTTTTTAGGTAGATTTTGCAAATTCCATGACAATTTGACATATTTTTAGCTTTTTAAATAGTAACCATGTATAATGTTGTAAATATTAGTCAAAAGGGCAGAGATGGGTGAGACCTATTCTATTATAGAAGCATCAAAAATATTGTCTGTCTCTACAGAAACACTTAGAAGGTGGGATAGAGATGGAAAGCTAAAAGCCAATCGTAATCCAGATAACAATTACAGATATTATTATCCTGAGCAGTTAGAGCCATTTGATGTATCTAATTTATATATAACTTATGGAAAGAAAAATACTTCTACATCTACAAGAGTATACACAAGTATAGAACTTTTTGCTGGAGCTGGTGGTATGGCATTAGGTATGGAGAGAGCAGGTATTAATCACTGTTTACTCAATGATTTTGATCGTTATGCTACTCAAACTTTGAAAAAAAATCGTCCTGAATGGAAAGTTATCCATGGAGATGTATCTAAAATAGACTTTAAACCATACAGGGATAAAATAGATCTCATAACAGGAGGGTTTCCTTGTCAATCATTCTCTTATGCAGGTAGAAAAATGGGAATGGAAGATACTAGAGGTACGCTTTTTTATGAGTTTGCAAGAGCTCTTAAAGAGTCACAACCAAAGGTTTTTTTAGCAGAAAATGTTAAAGGTCTATTTAGTCATGATAAAGGTCGTACATTGCAGACGATGATTGATGTTTTTGAGTCTATGGGCTATGATGTCTTAGAGCCAAGAGTGCTAAAAGCAGTTCATTATAATGTACCACAAAAAAGAGAGAGACTTTTTATTATAGGTATTAAAAAAGAGTATGCTTCAGATGTTACTTTTAAGTGGCCCAAAGGAAACAGCAATATATATACACTCAAAGATGCACTCAAGAAAAGTAACTTATTTGAAACAGATGTTGAAGTATCACATGGACAAGAGTATCCAGAAAAGAAAAGGAGAGTTTTAGATTTAGTGCCTCCTGGTGGATATTGGAGAGATTTGCCTTTAGACCTTCAAAAAGAGTATATGATGAAGAGTTTTTATCTAGGTGGAGGCAAGACAGGGATAGCTCGCCGTATCAGTTGGGATGAGCCATCATTGACTCTAACTTGTTCTCCAGCCCAAAAACAGACTGAGCGATGTCACCCTGATGAGACACGACCTTTTCAGGTGCGAGAGTATGCACGCATACAGACTTTTCCAGATGAGTGGGAGTTTGAAGGTTCTATGACTCAGCAGTATAAGCAGATAGGCAATGCAGTACCAGTTAATCTAGCATATGCATTAGGTGTGTCATTGGTAGATGTATTAAATGATATAGAGGAGGTTGATAATGTCAAGATATAATCTTAGATTTATCTCTGATGAAGATTTATTTAATCATGTGAAAAATACAGTAGAGAAGTATCGTTTTAAAATAGATTTAAAAAAATTCAATAAAAATTTTATAGATCCGATAAAGCTTGCTTTTGATAGTAAAGTATACGGTAAAACACTGCAAGAGACTATAGAATCAGAAATTATCCGTCAGATGGATAAATCAAACACAAATCATATTGGGTACTTTCATCAAAACATCTTTAAATTTGTAGATAGTGATTGGGAGGTTCCTGAACAAGGATTTGATCTTATTAATGAAAGAGAAAAAATATATGTAGAGATGAAAAATAAGCATAATACAATGAACTCCTCTTCAGCACAAAAGATATATATAAAAATGCAAGGTAAGCTTTTAGATAGTTCTGAGTGTAGGTGTATGCTAGTTGAAGTAATTGCAAAAAATAGTCAGAATAGCGCTTGGAAAATTAGTCTTGATGGAGTGTCTCGTGAACATGAGTATATTCGTAGAGTATCTATAGATAAATTTTATGAGATAGTTACAGGTAGAAGTAACTCATTTAAAGAACTTTGTCAAGTATTACCTAAAGTGTTGGATGATGTGATTTGTTCTATAGAAGTGGAAACTATAGAAAATACTGTTTTTGAAGAACTAAGTGAAATCTCTCCTAATCTTTTGAAAAGTCTATATATGCTTTCATTTAGTAAATATGAAGGGTTTGGGGAGTTTGAAATATGAAAGATAAAGTTTTTGAAAAACCGATAGAAAAGATGTTTGAGTTTGATGAGGCTGTGGCTTCTGTTTTTGATGATATGCTTAGTCGTTCTGTGCCTTTTTATGATGAGGTGCGTAGATTGATAATTTCACTCATATTAGCAGAGCAGAGAGATGGTAAAAAGGTACTTGACCTTGGTTCATCTACAGCAAAGTTTCTGTTGGATTTGCATAGTGGCATGGATAGCAAGATGCAGCTAAAAGGGCTAGATAACTCTCAGGCTATGTTAGATAGGGCAGAGCAGAAGGCTCAGGCATTTGGTGCAGAGATAGAGTTAGAACTTGCTGATATGTTGACCTATAACTATGGAGATGAGGATATTGTAGTAGCAAACTATACTCTTCAATTTATCCGTCCGATGCAACGTACAGGGCTTGTGCAGAGTATATATGATGGTATGAATGATGATGGACTATTTATATTTTCAGAGAAAGTAGTGTTTGAAGACAAGCAGTTAGATAAGCAAATGATAGATATATATTATGAGTATAAAAAGCAACAAGGCTATAGTGAATATGAGATAGCACAAAAACGAGAAGCGTTAGAAAATATACTTATTCCTTTTACAATAAAAGAGAATATGGACATCTGTATGCGTGCTGGCTTCAAACGGGTAAATACAGTTTTTCAATGGGCTAACTTCGTGACATTTGTAGCGAGAAAGTGACCATATTGGACTATGCCCCTTAAACACGGGTTGCATTATTTAATATGAGTTATTCACAGCCTATTCACAATGTGAATAACTTAAATTACCATTAAATTTTGAAAAAGATGATCTATTGTTACATAAAAATTACAAGATGCCGTTATAGCGTAGTGTAGATAGTATATCTCATAGTAATTTCATTATTTTTAGGATATAATCAAGCAATTTATAAATAAGGATAACAAACAATGAACTGGAGTCCCAATAGTTGGAGAGCATTCCCGATAAAGCAACAACCAACATACCCAAATCAAGATGAACTAAAAAATATAGAAACAGAGCTTAGTGGATATCCTCCTCTGATATTTGCTGGAGAGGCTAGAAACCTCAAAAAAGATCTAGCTAGTGCTGGGCGTGGTGAATCATTTATCATCCAAGGTGGGGACTGTGCAGAGTCTTTTTCTGCTTTTAATGCTGATACTATCAAAAACTTATTTAAGCTTATATTGCA
>DAOUPF010000266.1 GCA_030626265.1 Sulfurovum sp. | reverse complement strand
CTACTAGCTTCTCTCTCCTCTAGTAGTCTTGGGTTTTCAATATATTTTTTATCCCATTTTTCTTGATCTTTTTGCGACATAGACGTCCTTTGAAGGTGATATTTATGAATTATAGCATTATTTTATTACATGAGATACCTAATTAAGACTAATTTTATCTTAATTAGGTATACTACTACTGTATCTCAGGTATCGGCAATTTATTTTTCTCTCCTCCTTTTAGAAAAAGACAATTGAAACCATTGATTCATACACATAACTTCCTCCCATAACACTTCCGATACCTGAGATTATATCAATCCCTTGAACCTTAACTAGAATGTCTTGTATTACTCTATGATAGAAGTTGTTGCTATATCAAGATCTTGAGTGATTTGAAGTAGGATATCTATGCAGTTTTTATCTTTGATATTATGCTTAAGTGACCAGTACTCTGGTTGAGTATATGCTAGTTTGACCGTACCCCCTAGCTCTTCGTAGATGGAGACACGCATTGGCATCTCTATTGCCATAGACTGGTTGCAGGTCATAAGTCCTGATGCTACTGCAGGATAGTCTATTGTGATTGATGTTGTAGGCATGAGATACATATTTTGCTTTTTAGCTATATCAGCATGGTTAGTACGAGATATAACTTTATAACCTTTTCTCTCTAAGACTTTTGAAAAATTAGTGATAGTCTCACTCATTTCATATTTACTTGTGATAGTTATAAGAAAATTTCCCTTTTTCATACCACAAGCAGAAAAAAGTATTAAGCTAAAAGCAAGAAATAGTATTTTTTTCATATAAGACTCTTAAACATTAAATCTAAAGTGCATTACATCACCATCTTGGACGATATACTCTTTGCCTTCCAATCTCATTTTACCTGCTTCTTTAGCACCTAGCTCACCATTATGTTCTATAAATTCATTATAGGCAATAACCTCTGCACGGATAAAACCTTTTTCAAAGTCATTATGGATAACAGCAGCAGCCTTTGGAGCTGTAGTGTTTTGGCGTATTGTCCATGCTCTGACCTCTTTGACCCCAGCAGTAAAATAGCTCATAAGACCAAGTTTATAGAATCCTTTATGTATGATCTGATCTAGTCCTGACTCGCTGACTCCTAGAGACTCAAGCATCTCCATCTTCTCATCTTCATCAAACTCAACCATCTCCTCTTCAGTTTTAGCACAGAGTTTTATCACTTCACGGTTGTGGCTTACTGCATACTCCTTTAATAATTTGACAAATTCATTATCCTCTGCCAATCCATCTTCATCTACATTTGCACCATAGATTATCTCTTTTGATGTTAGAAATCTCATCTCTTTGTTGATTTGAATAAAAGCATCATCATCACTATCAACATATGTGGCAACTGGATTACCATCTTCTATGTGAGTCAGTAGGGCTTCTGCTACTACTAGCTGAGCTTTTGCATCACGGTCATTACCTTTTGCTTTCCTGGCTATATTACTAATCCTTTTTTCCAATGCACCCATATCTGCTAGTAGCAATTCTGTCTCTATGATATCAATGTCTCTTAGTGGATTTATAGATCCTTCAGTATGAGTAATGTTATCATCCTCAAAACATCTCACGATATGAAGAATTACTTCTGTCTCTCTAATGTTATCTAGAAACTTATTTCCAAGTCCTTCACCCTTGCTAGCTCCTTTTACTAATCCAGCAATGTCAATAAAATCTAGTGTAGAATGCTGAATACGCTCTGGGTTTACTATCTTTGCCAGTGCATCTAGTCGTGTATCTGGTACTGGTACGACAGCCTTATTTGGCTCTATAGTACAAAATGGATAGTTTGCACTCTCTGCATTTTGTGCTTTTGTTAGTGCATTAAAAGTTGTTGATTTTCCTACATTTGGTAGTCCCACTAATCCTATTCCTAAACCCATGTATTATCTCCTATATATTTACTTTTTATTTAAAATTTTATATCTAATTAACTAATGTCAAGTATATTATTCTCATCGCTTTTTTGTTTATCTGCTCTTATTTGCTCTTGAAATTCAAAAACAGGCATTGGTTTTCCATAATAGTAGCCTTGTATATAATCACAATTAAGTTTTTCTAGTATTTGCACAGAATTGATGTCTTCAATTCCTTCAGCAATAACCTTCATTCCTAAAGTATGTACCATAACTATCATAGCTTTAACAATATTTTGATGATCCTTATTTGTAGAGATATTCAATATAAAGCTTTTATCTATTTTAACTGTATTGATAGGAAATGCTTTAAGCATTGAAAATGAGGAATGTCCTGTTCCAAAATCATCAAGAGAGATGTCTACTCCCAAAGCTTTTAATTTTGAAAATTGTTTATAGCTTTGCTCCTGATTGTTCATGGTTATATTTTCAGTAACTTCTATTTTTATTTGAGAAGCTTTAATATTATGTTTATCCAATAGAGCAGCAATATGCTCATGAGGATTTGTGGATTCTATCTCTCTAAGTGAAAGATTGATAGCAACTTGTATCCTTTTAAATCCAAGTGCATTCCATTGAGCTAATTGTACGATGGTACATGTAATGGCAAATTTACCCAGTTCAGAGATTAAGCCAGTTTTCTCAGCCATAGGTATAAATAGGTCAGGGGGGATAATACCTTTTATAGGGTGTACCCATCTCATTAGTGCTTCAGCACCTACTATTGATTTGTTAGCAACAGATATTATAGGTTGATAGTACATAGTTAATTGCCCATCAGTAAGAGCTTTTTTTATCTCATCATATCCAATTGGATTATTGGTATTTCCATCAATCTTATTTTTATCAAAGACAACACTATATCCTACACCTTGTTTATTTGCTGTTGATAGAGCCTTGTATGCAACATTTAGTAAGTCTTTCATTCTATTATCAGGGTAAATACTGATTCCTGAAGAGAGAGTAAACTGTATATTTATATGATTAGTATGCAGTAGCCTATTTGTATCTAGTTTAAGTTTTTCAAT
>DAOUPF010000475.1 GCA_030626265.1 Sulfurovum sp. | reverse complement strand
TGAGATACGAGGGAAAAATATAAACAGTATGACCACCCATGGTAAGGAGAATGCAAACATCATCCCTGCCATGCGTAGAGTCTCACCCATACTACCTTGCATCCTTTGGCTGAGTATAACCCATAGTATGGCAAATATCTCAAACACCACATAGACCAACATCACAATAGTGTGAAAGAAAAATAGAGACAGAGCTAGTATCAGTAAAGGTGATAGCAATAGATAGAAGTTGATTTCACGGGTAAGCCTCTGCAATGATACTGCAATGAGCAGTAAGTAGATGAGTAGCTCTAAGAATAGTTTGAGCCTAGAGAGTCCTGCAAAGTTGAATGCACCATAGAGTGATACAAACAGAGCAACTCCACCAGCTAGACTTACAATGCTCAGCGTGATTCTTGTTGGCTTCTTGTCCATGAGTAATAGCCCTAAGACGATGGCTAAAAATAGCAGCATAGGAGCCTTGATGACTAGCAGTAGAGGTAGTAGTACTACTATATAGACTATATCTAAGTGGGCTAGTTTGGAGAGATTAGTATTGAGCGAGGTAGGTGAGGATAGCATCTGTACTCTCCTTTTTAGACTCTAGTAGCTTATGTGGCATTTGTATACTATATGGTTGGTGGCTTTTCTCACACTCTAGTACCCATAGACATAGCTGAGATAGTCGTGACTCATCGTCACTAGCAGAGGAGTGAAACTCAAATGCTAGTTCTTGGGTGCTATGTTCATGGGCAAAGTTCTTGACAGCTATCTCGTCCTTGGCTACTGATGGCCAGTGGATGCGAGACATACTCTCCGCTCCACTATAGGAGACTATACCATCGAAATCCTTCTCCTCACCAAAGTATGCTCTTTGTTGGTACAGAAAGCTACTTAGGGGCTTTCCTATAGGCTCAGGATATACTATCATCTCCCACTCCTGCTCTATGGGTAGTACGAAACGTACGGTTGATAGAGGAAAAAAACTCTGCAATCTGCACTCTCTATGGGATATAAGACCTCTAATCTCAGGGGTTATCTCTAGTGAGACACTCTGCATACCATCTGCTTTGACTTGCCCTATCCTACAATCTAGCTCATTATAGTATAGGCTTACTGCCCATGAGGGGGACAATGAATAGTTGCGAACACCAAAAAATAGCTGACCCTCTTTATGGGAAAATAGTCGACCTGTATGCT
>DAOUPF010000429.1 GCA_030626265.1 Sulfurovum sp. | reverse complement strand
GTTTGGAAGAATAACTGCTATTGAGGCAAAAAATGCTGGGTATAATGTGGTGTTTGGTCCAGTTGCTGATATCGCGATGAATCCACTTTCATGCTGCGTAGGTCCTAGAGCATTTGGGGGCGATAAAGACCGTGTTGCTAGGATGATGCAAGCCGTTGTAAGAGGATATCAGGATCAAGGTATGATAGTCTCTGCAAAGCATTTCCCAGGCTTTGGCGAGTCGGCAGTTGATTCGCACCTTGGAATGGTATACCTTGAGCCAGATGAAGAGGGGCTAGTGGAAAGAGAGATATATCCATACATCAAGGCTATAAAAGAAGCTGACCTTTCTGGCGTAATGGTAGGACACATAATGGTACCAAAAGTGGATAGCAAGTACCCAGCATCACTTTCTAAAAAGCTAATTGGGCTGCTTAGAAAAGCAGGATATGAGGGTATTACCATGACTGACTCATTGGCTATGGTGGGACTAACCAATCACTATGGTCTTGAGGAGTGTCATTGCCTTGCTATGGAAGCAGGCATTGATATGGTCATGACGAGCTATCGCATACCACCAAAACAAGCATATGAATATCTTTTAAATGCATATAGAAACGGCAGAGTAACAGGAGCACAGATAGATGAGGCAGTATCTCGCATTATCGTGGCTCAAGAAAAGACGATGAAGCAACCAGAACAACTCGTTGTGAGCGAGCATGACATAAACCTTGCTAAAAAAATGAGCAGCGAGTCAATAACTGTTGTTGCAAACGACAATGACGACATCGCTATAAGCACAGAAGAAAAGCATCTATTCATAGTGCAAGTAGCAAACAAATTTGTAAACCCAGAAACAGGCAAGATAGATGAGGAGCATAGTGAGCTGGATAATATCGAGCGATTAATCAGAGGACGCTTTCCAAACTCTGATATTCTTTGTATCAATTCATTCCCAAGCACCAGTGAGATGGAAAACGCAGCAAAGGTGACCATGGACTATGATAGCATAGTGATGGTGCTATATAACAAAACAGATTTCTATACAGGGTCGAGTGACCTGACAAGGCGCATACTAGCTCTGTTTGATGCAGTGGTACATAAAGTATCTGCGGTGATTTCGTTTGGTAACCCCTATGCTGCAAGAGAGTATCCACATGTGACTCCTATAATATTTGGGTTTGAAGGTGGTAACTGCGAAGAAGCTGCTATCGATGTATTGACTGGAAAAGCTCATCCAAAGGGCAAGATGCCAGTTGACCTAAAACTAAGGGGTGAGTAGATATGGATACTAAAACAAAACTCGTTATATTTGACCTAGACGGCGTTCTAACTGACACAGCTGAGTTTCACTACGCGGCTTGGAAGATGCTTGCTGATGATTTGGGGATATATTTTGATAAAAAGATAAACGAGAGGCTTAAAGGGATTAGCCGACTAGAGTCACTTGATATCGTTCTTGAAAATGCTGATAGGAAATTTACTGATAAAGAAAAAGAAGAGATGGCTTATAATAAAAACGAGCAGTATAAAGCGTTGCTTGAGGATATGACACCTGATGCACT
>DAOUPF010000353.1 GCA_030626265.1 Sulfurovum sp. | reverse complement strand
TATCTGCATATCTAGGAAGTGGGAGTTTTGAATGAATAATGTAATGGAGATAAAAAACCTAAGTTGTTACTATGATAAAATCCGTGCACTAGAAGATATATCCCTATCGATAAACAAGGGGGAGATTGTCTCACTCATAGGAGCCAATGGTGCAGGCAAGACTACACTGCTACGCACCATCAGTGGACTAAACAAAAGCTCACAAGGCTCCATCATATTTGAAAATAAAGATATCACCAAACTACCCTCAGACAAGAGAGTAAAAGCTGGTATCGCCCAAGTCCCAGAGGGGCGTGGTCTCTTCTCCGTACTTAGTGTTGAGGATAACCTACTACTAGGTGCATATATACATAAAGGTGCTCAAATAGCTACAGATTTAGAAGCAGTCTATAAAAGATTTCCTATACTCAAAGAGAAGCGACTAGAGTATGCAGGAACCCTATCAGGAGGTCAACAGCAGATGGTAGCCGTAGGACGAGCCCTCATGAGCCGACCTAGCCTACTACTACTTGATGAGCCTAGCATGGGCTTAGCTCCTATCATTGTGGAGGATATATTTGCCGTGATAAAAGAGCTTAGAGATATGGGTACTACTATATTTTTAGTGGAGCAAAATGCATACCTAGCCTTGCAATACTCTGATCGTGGTTATGTACTAGAAAATGGTAAGGTAGTATCTAGTGGTAAGTCCAGTGATTTACTACATGATGATAGTATCAAAGAGGCATATTTAGGTGGCTAAGTAGGAAGTGGAGACTTTAATTCTCACTTCTGCCCTCCTAACAAATAAAGCTAATCTTTATTCTTATCTCTATAGTACTTAGCGGCTTTTGGCTTGTCCAGTCTCTCATATGCCAATGCTATTTCTTCATTTCTCTCTTTTCTAATCTTATGAAACTCTACCAGCATATCTTTTACCTTGGACTTATACTTACTCCTAGAGTAGTTATTTAAAAAGTTTTTACTCTCTTCTTTCATTTGAGCTACAAGTTTCCCTCCTGTGCTAGAGCTCTTAAATCGGAGAAATGTACCTTTGACTTTCAAATACTCTGCATAATGAACCTTGGGGCTAGTGTAATAATCATTGATATATGCATCACTATAATATCGTGACAATAGATACTCTTCTGTTTCTATATGAGCCTCTGAGAGCTTCAGTATAAGCTCTGCAATCAACTTTGACTCATCATGTTCACCACGAAGTTCTAGATACTGTTTATCTGCTAATTCTAAGTTTTTATTCTCTATGGCTTTTATGATAATTTTTTTATGTACGGATGCTGGTTGGTTTGGCTTGACTATATTCTTTTCTTTAGGTACAGTTACGCAGCTTATGACAAATACCATACTCACTACATATAGATAAAATCTCACTAATTTTATATTCATTTATATTTTGTCCTATGTTATTTCTAGTTTATTATATCATAAAAGTTTTCTAGAAATTCTCTCCATCACATTATCAATATGCAGTTCCAGTGTATAATACTCACCCTTAAATGCCAAAGGAATGTTTGTGCTAGACTTAATCTCTAGCATTAAGTCATTTAGTTGATTTCTTACTCTTATAAGACCATCTCTATCAAGACTTTCCCACTCTTTACTAATATCATCTATGTATCCATACCATCTATATATCTTTGATCTCCACCTCCATCTATACAGTGGAACAAAACCTTTAAATAGAGGCAAAAACAGTGTCAGTAGTGGGATAAGCATATACTTGAGACGATTTACTTTTGAGGCTATCCAGTATGGAAATATCTTTTCTAAAAAGCTATAACCTTTTTCCAAATACCTCTCAGATGCTTCATGTATGGGTATTTCTAGATATTTTACACTAGGAAATTCTGAGTAATTACCAGCATAGTCTTTTGCTTTTATAGTCATGATTCTCACAAGCATATCATCTACTCCTGAGTGAGTAACTAATGTTGCTGTCGTAGCCAATAGATTTATATCTCTATTTGGTATATTATCTTTGAGACTTATACTCCCCTCATAAATCTTATATGAGTTCAAAAATGAGAAGTTTTTAGTATATGCTGGTATACGTTTCAAGTCAGCATGATCTATAGTATCATCTTGTAAAATTGTTTTGACAAGCTTAGAATCAGGAGAGAGTACTGTTAAAAATGCATCTATCTCACCTAGCTTATATGCTTCATAAGAGTCTTTTGTACTTAAG
>DAOUPF010000093.1 GCA_030626265.1 Sulfurovum sp. | reverse complement strand
TAAGCACATCAAATTCATCTCCAGCTTTAATATCATCCAGAGAGACTTTTTTACCATCTAGGTTTATCTGTGCCCATGAAAACTTGATCTGTTTGTTAGGGTCTGAGAGTTCAAACTTTATCTTTATGGAACTTATATCTCCTGATTTTTTATGAAATATATATGAGAAATTGTCTTTTAATTTTTCTCTCTCTGGTTTTATTCTTGTATCAAACTGGGTCAATCTATACTGTATAGCAGAGTTAAAATCATCTGTTAATTTAGAAAATTGATTATCGATATTTATAAGTTTATTTAGTACTGAAGAGCGGATTATCTCAGCTCTAAGTCTAGTGAACTCTTCATATTTGAGGGATATTATCTGTGAGACTCTTCGTTTTGTACTCTGGGCTCTCTCATCTAGTGTATATAATAGCTCATTACTATCTGGCAATATCATCTCTATAGCTGCACTTGGAGTCGGAGCTCGCAGATCTGCAACTAAATCTGATATCAGTACGTCTACTTCATGCCCTACAGCTGAGATTATAGGTGTTTGGCAATCATATATAGCATCTGCTACTAGCTCTTCGTTAAATGCCCAAAGATCCTCTGTGCTTCCACCACCGCGCCCTACTACTATAGCATCAACATCAAGTCTATCTGCATAAGCTATCGCTCTTGATATCTCACCAGCTGCACTATCACCCTGAACCAGTACATCTATCACTACTATCTCTACCAATGCCCAACGCTTATTGGCTACTTTTAGCATATCTTGTAGTGCTGCACCTGTATTAGCAGTTACTAGTGCCATTTTTGATATATATTTTGGGATAGTTTTTTTGGTATGTGTATCAAAGTAGCCTTTATCTTTGAGTTTGAGTTTGAGCTGTTCATATGCTACTGCTAGAGCACCTTTGCCATAGGGCTCTATATGTGTAGCTATGAACTGGTACTCCCCACGAGGTGTATAGACTCCTATCGAACCATCTATGATGATTCGTTCACCTTTTTTGAGTTTAAATTTTAGTTTGGAGACTGATGAACGCCACATTACACATCGAATACTGCTTTTATCATCTTTGATAGAGAAGTATATATGCCCACTACCATGATATGTCACAGCAGAGACTTCTCCCTCTACCATGATATGTATGAAAGTAGCTTCTAATAGTGATTTAATCTTGGTATTTAAGGAGCCTACACTCATCAAATTTGACATTATATACCTCGTAAGATGGGATTATCCCCACCACATATATTTATTTTAGTGGTGGATAAATCCACCCTACGCTTGTTTCTGTGCAACCAACAGAGTAGAGATGCCCATAGAAAAAGACTTCGTATACTTCATCTCAAATCCTGCCTCTTCTAGCTCTGTAGCTAACATTTCTGTAGTGAGAAACTCTTCTATAGACTCGGGGAGGTACTTGTATGCTGCATAGTTTCTTGATATGAGCCCACCTATTCTTGGTAGTATATTTTTCATACCAAAATCAACTACTTTATCTACTATACTACTTCTATCTTGCTTTGTAAACTCTAATATCATCACAATACCATTAGGCTTTAATGCACGATAAAACTCTTGCAAGGCTTCTACACGATCAACTACATTTCTGATGCCATAAGAGATAGATATAACATCTGTACTCTCATCTGCTATAGGTAGCTCTTGTGCTTTACCCTCTATAAATTCTGCAAAATCTACTTTCTTTTTCGCCACTTCTAGCATACCGACTGATGGATCAACTCCAATATATTTGTCGATAGTTACACCATTTTTCTGGGCTTGCTCTTTCCAGTATATGAGCAAGTCTCCTGTGCCAGTGGCTACATCGGTTATCTGTGTTAGCTCTTTTTGATCAAGTATCTCAAATGCTTTATCACAGCCTTTTTTACGCCACTGGATATCAATACCCATGCTCAGAACTCTATTGGCCAAATCATATGTAGATGCTATATCATCGAACATACCTACTATTTTGTCTTGTTTTTCCTGTTTGTCTGTTAGTTTTTCAATTCCCAATTTGTCTACTCCATATCATCAGATCTACATCTTTTTTTGCCTGATGTAGAAACTGTAAATTCATTGTGGTATTATAGGTTAAATTGTTGGTAGATAGCTTAGGGGTCTGATATATGAGTAACCAATCTATCCTATCCTTTAGAGCTACCAACATACCCTCTCCACCCTCAACCAATACAAAAGATGGCTTATCTAAAAAATCTAAGCTATCCACAACCTCAACATCTCTACACTCCACTTTAAAAAGTGGAATATCTCTATCAAAATCATCCTCTCTAGAATAAATCTTAATATCAGGTGCTTTTGCTTCTATAAATCTACAATCTAGAGTTGGTTTATCTACCCTGACTGTATTCCCACCTATAAACAGAGTATCACAAACTTCTCTCAACTGATGCACATGTGTTAGTGAAGCTTTAGAGCTAAGATAGCCTCCACCTATACGAGCATTGGAAGTTTGAGCTAGTTTAAAAAGTACAAAAGCTCTCTTTTGCCATATCATGAAGGGTTCAAGCAGAGCTTTACATTCCTCTTCTAGTATACCTACAGTGATTCTCGGGGTGAGGACAGCACGCCCTACAATATCTATACCACCACCATGCCCATCTATGGGGTCTTTAGTCCCTATGACAACTCTATCTAAATTAAGTGATTGCAACAGAGATGCACAAGATGGTGTCTTGCCTTCATGAGAACAGGGTTCTAATGTAACATATATCGTACATTCGCTAAAAAATTTTGGAGGAATATTTAAAAGGAATTGATGGGCTTTTTTTGAATCAAATGAATCAAAATCAATAGTTGTATTTGAAAGTATTTCATAGGCTTTAAGTAATGCTAATACTTCAGCATGTGAAGTACCTGATTTTTGATGTGCTTCTATGCTAAGTATCTTACCATCTAGAGTAACTACAGCACCAACTGAGGGATTAGGATACGTTAAGCCTTGAAATTGCCAAGCAATGTCTAGAGCTTGTTGCATATAAAATTCATCAAAATTCATATGCTATTCCTTTTTAGTTCCAGTCTATATATGTCTTAACAGTCCCTAATTGACTATACTCATAACTCTCATCATCATGCTTGGTAGTCAGTACTATACCTTGGTTATCGGCACTTTTTAAAACGCCTTTTAGTTTATCAACGCCCAGAACTTTTAGTTTGATTTTTTCACCTATGGCACTTTTGAAATGCTGAGGCTTTGTTAGCTTTCTCTCTATTCCTGGGGAGCTAACTTCTAAGAAGTATTTGCCACCCATAGGAGGATTTACATCTAAAAATGGAGAAAGTTCATTTGATATCTGGGCACATAAATCTAGACTAATACCACCCTCTTTGGTGATATATACACGATATATAGTATTGTCACCCTCTGTTACAGTCTCTGTATCATAGAACTCTGCGCCGCCTGCTTCTACTATCTTGGCAATCTGATTTTCAAGATTCATCTTTTTTAGTTCCTATCTGCTCAAAAAGAGCATCCATTTTAGTAATATGCTCAAGATGGGTATCAAACTCAAATGTAAAGTTTGGTGCTTTGAACCATCCCTCTCCATCTCGTATATGACTCTTGAGATAAGTAGATACTTTTCTTAGCTGCTTTAGTGCTTCACCCTGCTCTTTCTCATCTAGTCCTATGGGATCTAAAAATACTCTCGCATCATAGCGTCCTCTGGCACATATCACCTCTGTGACGCTTAGGCTATTTATTCGTGTATCATCAAGTGTTCCAAACGCTTCTGGGAGTAACTCTTTTAGTATAGATTCTGTTCGTTTTCTCTTGATTTGGGCAGGAGTCATAGGCTTATGCTACTCATAGGCTAGCTTGCTCCTCAACCTCTTTGAATGTCTCTATCACATCGCCTGCTTTTATATCATTATAGTTTGCTAGCATGATACCACACTCGAAGCCATTTTTGACCTCTTTTGCATCATCATTAAATCTCTTCAATGAGCTAATACTACTAGTATAGATAACAATACCATCACGGATAAGTCTAGCACTAGAGTTTCTCTCTATAGCACCATCACTGACTTTACATCCTGCGATTGTACCTACTTTAGCAACTGCAAATGTCTCTCTAACATCTGCTTGTCCAGTAACCTCTTCGGATATAACAGGGCTCATCAATCCACCAAGTAGTGCTTTGACATCATCTAGGATATCATATATGATTGAGTAAGTCTTTATCTCAATACCAAGCTCTTTAGCTTTGCTTTTGACTGAACCAGTAGGACGAACATTAAATCCTATGACTATAGAGTTCTCACTGGCATCTGCTAGTGCGATATCACTCTCTGTGATACCACCAACACCCTCATGTATGACCTCTACCTTGACCTCTTCATTTTTAAGCTCAAGCAATGCACCTTTGATGGCTTCAAGTGAACCTTGTACATCTGTTTTGACAATCAATGGCAACTTTTTGAGCTGACCTTCAGCAATAAGGAAACCAAGCTCATCAATAGATACTTTTGTACTCTTAGATAACTCTTTTGTTCTAGTATACTCTTTTCTCTTGTTAGCTAAATCTCTAGCGTCTTTTTCACTACTCATAGTCATAAGAACTTCACCAGCTTTTGGTACTTCTTGTAATCCTACAACTGCTGCTGGTGTACTAGGTCCTATAGATTTAACTCTACTTCCGTCATCAAGAATTAGTGTTCGAATACGACCAAATGTAGTTCCAGCTATAACATTATCACCTACATTTAGTGTACCATTTTTGATAATAACATTTGCTACTGAACCAAATCCTTTTTCTACAGAACTCTCTATGATGATTGCTTTTGCATTACGCTGTGAATCTGCTGTAAGCTCCATCAACTCTGCTTGTAAAAGAATAGTCTCTAGTAAATCATCTATACCTTCACCACTATGTGCAGATACTGGTATAAACTCATACTCACCACCCCACTCAACTGATAAAATACCTATCTCAGACAATTGTGCTTTGACATTATCTGGATTAGCAGCCTCTTTATCCATCTTGTTGATTGCTATAATGATAGGTACTCCTGCTGCCTTAGCATGAGATATAGACTCTTTTGTCTGAGGCATTACACCATCGTCTGCTGCGACCACGATGATAGCAACATCAGTAGCTTGGGCACCACGAGAACGCATCTCTGTAAATGCAGAGTGTCCAGGAGTATCTATAAATGTAATCTTCTGTCCATTTTTTTCTACCTGATAAGCACCAACATGCTGTGTGATACCACCAGCCTCTTTATCAGCTACTTTTGCTGAACGAATCTTGTCTAGTAGTGAAGTCTTACCATGGTCAACGTGTCCCATGATAGTCACAACTGGAGCTCTAAGCTCACTATTCTCATCATCTTGGGAATCATATTCATCTACATAATCTAATGCATCTAGAGGGTTAATAGTCTCTACTTCTACTTCAAACTCTTCTGCAAGTATCTCTATAGAGTCTCTGTCTAGGAAGTCATTTTTAGTAACCATAGTACCTAGTGTAAATAGTACTTTAATAACTTCACTTATAGTACATCCAACCTTCTCAGCAAACTCATAAACTCTAACATCTTCAGGAATACTAATCACACTTACCTTCTCTTCAGATTCTAATCTAATATATTTTTTCTTCTTGCCGCCTCGTCTAATAGATCGTTTACCTTGTGGACGGAAATTACGATTTTGTCCTACACCTTGATTGGCTCTTTTCTTGGCTTCTTCTCTTCTTTTCTGCTCTTGTCGTTTCATATCTTCATAGATATTATTATCAGAGAAGTCCAACAATACTACCTCTTCCTCTTCATAAAGCTCAACAGAGGCTCCAAGTCCTCTATCACCCATGATTTCCATTCTAGCGCCACTATCTTTTGCTTCTGCAATTCTCTTTGGCTTTTTCTTCTTTGGTGGAGTAGGCATTCCTCCTCCAGATCCTGATAGTGAAATATTTCTATTTGCTTTTACTGGAGCTGGCTTAGCTTTTCTAACGATAGTAATACCTCTTCTACCTAATGAGCGTTTTGGTCTTGCAGGAGTTGGTGTCTCTTCT
>DAOUPF010000380.1 GCA_030626265.1 Sulfurovum sp. | reverse complement strand
TGCTTATGATAAGAGCAAGCTTCCCACAGGAAAGAGTGCTAAAGATGTAAAAACTTACTTTTTTGATAATGAGACAGGACGCTGGATACCACTACCTAGAGTAGCAAGTGCTTCAGGTATAGTCACATCTAAGACCAATCACTTTACAGATATGATAAATGCTGTTATTCAAACTCCTGATGCTCCACAATCTAAGGCGTATGGAGCTACACAGATAAAAGATCTTAAAGTTGCAAATCCAGGGGCAAAAGTTAATCTCATAGAGCCACCAAAAGCTTCATCTATGGGTGATGCTCAATTGAGCTACCCTATTGAGATCCCTGCAGGTAGACAAGGTATGGCACCACAACTAGGAGTATCATATAGCTCAGGGGCAAGTAACTCATGGATGGGTATGGGGTGGAATCTATCTATACCAAGTATTGGTATAGATACACGCTGGGGTGTACCTAGATATAGTGATGCAAATGAGACAGAGACTTATACTATTGCTGGACAACAACTCTCCCCCGTAGCACATAGGTCAGTACCAGTCCCAAGAGTATCAGAGAGAACTTTTTATCCTAGAGTAGAGGGGTCATTTAACAAGATAATTAGACATGGAATAGGGCCTAAAAATTACTATTGGGAAGTTACAGCTAAAAATGGCTCAAAAAGCTACTACGGTGGTATCTTACAAGTAGATAGTAGTGCCATCCTCACTGATGCTAGTGGTAACATAGCACATTGGGCATTGGTCAAGTCTATAGATACATATGGCAATACAGTAACATATACTTATGATAAAAAGATGGATGTTGGAGTTGTAGGTGGTAGTGTAGAAGGATACCAGTTATATATAGAAAATATTAACTATACGGGGTATGAGACAAGCCAAGGTGCATATGATGTCACATTTATCCGTGGGGGTGATATACGTAGTGATGTGACAATAGATGCAAGACTAGGGTTCAAAAGAGTCACAGCAGACCTACTAAGAGAGGTAAGGGTGAGCTATAATAGTAATCCAGTTCGCTCATATAAGTTTATTTATAAAAAGGGTGCTTTTGAAAAAACACTTTTAGAACACATTGAACAATATGATGCCACTGATATACTCTTTAATACGCATACATTCTCTTATTTTGACGAAGTACGAGATAGTAGTGGTCAATATGTCGCATTTAAAGACAATAACCCATGGATAGGTGAGGGCATACCATCTGAGGATGAAGAAGAAGATATACCAGATACTCCAACTATCCCAGCACTAGGTACGGTGATTACTCCTCCAGATATTACTCCGCCAGGAGATGGATTAATTGATATTGTTAATAATAATATTAAAGGTTTAGAAAATGCATTAACACATGCTAATGAGCACTCACGGGTGCATCTTGATATGGAAGGTATCCTTACACACGGAGATAGCCTTTTCCATGGAACTAAAGAGAATAATGGATTTGATCGTGCCCAATTTGTATTGACAGATACTGTAAATAGTGCACTCTCTCAAACAGCACGTGATGGGGAAGTGGATATTATATACTCATCTAGTAGTCAAACACCACTTGATTATGTACGTGTATGGAAAGCACCATTTGATGGAACCATTTCTATTGATTCACCTTTGAAACTAGTTGAGCTTCAAACCAATGAGACAGGTGATGGTGTATATGTATCAATCCAGAAACAGAGTGAAGAGCTTTGGAGTAGTGAAATTGCAGCAGATGATTACAGTGTAAAAGTACCAACTGGCGTAGAAAATATCACTGTTAAAGAGGGAGATAAAATTCTCTTTAGAGTTCACCCTAAAGCTAATGGTATTGATGATGTTGTCTCATGGAGTCCAATGATCACTTATGCGGATAAGTCACAAAAGATTAATGATGCTAATAGCCTCCCTCTATATAATTATAGTGCGAGTAGAGCATATATTCCTAAAGCTAAGGCTG
>DAOUPF010000165.1 GCA_030626265.1 Sulfurovum sp. | reverse complement strand
TTTGATACAGAAGTGAGCAGCATTGCCCTTACAGGCAATATCGGTGGGACTCTCATCTCACCAAATATCACTCATGGTAAGCTACACCCCACCAATCCCATGAGACATCAGTTTCACCCCAATCACAAGGAGGGAGTAGATGTCAACAGGAGCTTTGTCATCACTATAGACTCTACAGATATAGAGATTGCAGGATCAAATAGGACTCAGAGGAACGGCATCTATACAGAGACTATCAAAGGACTGCACAAAGCATCTCTACTAGTCAAAGGAGATATCATCCTCACACAGATAAGCCACATAACCATACTCAACCCTAGTGCAACAGGAGGTAACTGATATGCATACTATGACACGATATATTCAGAGCATTTTGCTCTTGATGATTTTGGTTTTTACACCACTACTAGCAGAATCTCCTGGAGGGGTAGCTAATGACGAGGTCAAAATATGGCTTCGAGCTGATAAAGGATATACTCTTGATGAAGGTAGTGAAATCAAGTCATGGAAGGATACTATCACAGGGGAAGAGTGGAAAGGAGGAAATGTAAAATTTAACTATACTGGAGTGAATTTTAACTCTTATATGCGCTTTTCTGAAATAGATACTACTTTAGGTAATGCGGGGCTGGAACTGGATGACATCAAGGCTCGTTTCTATACAGCACAGAGATTTAATCTTCCTGTAGCTGAAAGTAATAAAATACTCTCATTTGGTGAGGATATACCTGGTTTTGGTACTTACTATAGAGTTACATTTTATAAAGATAGAGATCTTAAGGGATCATCTAGAACTGTTTCTCCAAAATCTCACTATATTGGAAGTACATTAAATGATGAAGTATCATCTTTTAAAATAGCTGAAGGGTATGATATCAGCATATATGAAGATAAAGGACCTAGTGGTAATAATTGTAGATTTTTAGACTATGAGCGTTATCATGACTTAAGCAACTATAAATGTGGGCTTGATTATATATGGAAGACATGGAATGATAGGTTAAGTGGCTATAACATCTATCCTACTAAGGATAGAACACTATCTATAGAAGTAGATCCTGCACATAATCTTAGTAATGGCTTTTCTATAACAAAGAATAGTATCATAGACCTACCCAAATATCAAAGTGGTGTTAATGTAGGACCTTTCTATGGAGATGTGTTTGAGATTATCGCAATTACAGGAGTTGAAACGGCTGATGAAGAGGATAAAGTAATGTCCTATCTATCTCTAAAGTATGGTATCTCAAGAGATGGAAACTATATAGACTCTGGTGGAGAGGACATTTGGATAAAAGATGAAACCTATAAACATAATATCTTTGGATTGGGTAGGGATGATGGCTCTGGGTTACATCAAAAAGTAGCACAACCATATCAAGATCTAAAATTAGCGCCATATGGTTATGGAGGTTCTTTGATAATTGCTACAAATAGTGATTTCAATAATCACAACAACGATGAATCTCGCAAAAGCTTAGAAAATAAACAATATATGATTGTAGCAAACAACGGCGAAAATTTTGATAGTGTCACAGATAAAAATATTACTACAGTAGGTTATAATCTATCAGGAGAGAGTGACCGCACCTGGAAAGTGAATAATATAGGAGAAGTCTCAACTATCTCTATGAAATTTAAAAAGCCTGATGAAAATGAAGAGTGGATGCTTGTATATTCTGATAATGATACATTTACTGCAAGTGATATAGTTCTGGCTAAGTTGGATAGTAAAGGGGTGGTTAATCTGACTAAGCTAGAAGATCTAGAAGCTACTTTTTATATGAAACTATTTAGACTGGGTAGTAAAGTTGATGAAGGTAGTGATACTACTTATGCACTTACTAGGGTCGTAGAGTTTCCTAGGAATGATCAAGGTCAGCCTCTTTTGTCTAAGTACGATGTAGAGATAGATGGGTTGGAAGATACTGCGATATCATATATATTTGAGGTTACCGAATCATATGAAAAAGGTATAAGTTATGACATAAACCTCTCTAAAAAGCTGATACACTACTCTTATAGTGAACCAAATGTACGCTATAAAGTATCAGATATTATTATTATGAACTCTTCAAAAGTATCTATATATGACAATAGTGGTGAATCTCCTTTATTTTTAGATTGTGATAATGGAGAGTGTGATAATCTGAGCATTGATATGACCATGAATACAAAAGTCATTTACAAATGGGATGTACAGTATCAACTAGAGGTGAAAAGTACCAATACCAATGCATCTTCAGGGAGTATAATAGTAAAAGTAGAGAACTCAAAAGGCAGTAAAGAGTTTAATACCATAGGAGAGTACTGGATCACTAGAGGTAGTAGCGTAAAGTTGTTTGCCTCTCTAGGAGATGACAATATGATTATCAATGGTTTACAATTTATAGACAAATCATATATGCCTGTTAGTCTGAAGTTTGAGAAGCCGATTGAGGATGTAACAGAGTACTATAGTTATCTTTTTACCAATAGCATGAGTAGCTACAACTCAGGAACAGTAATATGGAAATACGGTAGTAAGATACATACGTTTAAGACTACTATCGGTGAGCATTTTACCTTAGATAAGGCAACACCATATGATTATATTGCAGATAGAGATAGTGAGATGAAGACGAACGAGCAGGTCTCAAACATAGTCCTAAGGGCTATACAAGTCCAAGGAGATGCACATGCTCCATCTATATTTATTCCAGATCCAGACTCTACACCAGAGAATAGTACTATTATGGATAGTCTAGTCTATGATCTAAAAGATAATAATATCAGTGATATAGAGCTATATGATAGAAACTTATATAAAGGGCAGCTATTTTTCACTCGTCCTGGTCGATATAGGTTGGAGTGGGTTTTAGGTGGTAGTGATTTTCCTATTACAGATAATGGTGTACAGTATCTGGTCATAGAGGTCAATGTCGAGTGGCCAGATACTCCAGACTACTATCATATAGCAGAGACACCTCCAGTACCACTAGAAAATAGCCTAGAGGATGATTTCTTCTTCAAAGAGATGCGTTTGACTCAAAAGTTTAAATATACAGATAGTGGTCTTGTTGGGCTCATGCATAAAACAGATGATATCCTAGTAGATGATAACAAAGCTTTTGCTTTTCCTCTCTGGTCAGAGCAGGATAAAAATAGCATATATCGCTCTGTACTCTACTTCACCAAATCCTTAGAGTCCAATATCACAGCAGTTGGAGATATAAGAGATGAGGATGTTGTGATTAAAGTAGTAGAGAGTCGCCACTGGTCAAATAAAATAGGTGCCAATCCACTCTCAAATCAAAACATAGATATAGGTTCAGAGATCACACACCCAGAGCATAATCTCTCTCAGATAGAACATACTGGATATGTCATGCAGACTGAAAAGCTAGCTAATGCCATGTATAACCCAGCAGTATATCATCCTGCTACAAAAGAGGGTGAAATCTTTGCAGTCAATCAAGAGATAAACAGCCCCCAGTCTGCAACAGATGGGGAAAATGACCTTGTTGTAGCATGGTATAAATACTTTGAAGATGGAAGTATGATATGGCCAAATAGAGCTGTACGGTATATCCCACAATGGCCAGAAGAGACAGATAGAATCGTCATCGCTAGTCGTATGGGTACAGATGGACTAGATGACAATGAGACCAACAGAAGCAGACAGTTTAAATTTGATGCTACACTATACTCAGATGTAGCTATATATAACCAACCAAATAGGGATGCCAAAGGGTATAATCCAAATGAAGAGCATGCTTTCATAGCACCATCTCTCTACTACTCAAATATAGTACCTAGACCTAGTACTGGATATGCCTTGCGGTATGATTTAAATAGAGTAGATAATAAGCAGAGTGACTATACCTCTAATCCCTGTGTGCTAGTACAGTACAAGAGTAGAGATACAGGTAAATATGGTATGCGATTATATAGTATCATAGGTGAAGACAACACAACAGAGGATAAACACTCTCTCTATGAGATGGTAAATGAGGATGGTAACTTCACCTACACTTTTGACTATCCTATATATGCTGGAGACAGAGTAGTAGCTCCATATCCACTAAACCTAATCATAGGAGCCAATAGCATATCAGAGATATCTGCTAACAACAGCTATGGAATCAATGGATACTGGGAAGACAAAGATACAAATGGTTGGGCTATTGCTGGAGGGACTAAGTTTGATAGCTATTTCTGGTACCCTATGCTAGATGGTTTTTGGCATCCAAGTGCAAGTACAGGAGACATCATTCCATTGACAGCAAATAGTCATAATCCAGACTTAAAAGATTATAGTATGAATGATAGTGAATATTTCGTCTCTAAAGGTAGTGAATA
>DAOUPF010000343.1 GCA_030626265.1 Sulfurovum sp. | reverse complement strand
GTACTCATCACTAGAGCTCAAGTAGTCAAACAAGACCAGAGTAGTGGTATATTTGGAGGATCTATTCGCAAAAGAGATGGCTTTGAGCTAGATATCACCAATATATCTGACAAAGCAAAGAGTATAAAAATCATAGAGAGAATTCCCAGATCTACAACAGACAAAATAGAAGCCAAGCTAGTGAGTGTGGATGGAGTAAATAGCTACAAACTCGTAAAAGATGGTAAATTGGTAATAGATGTAAAGTTGAATGCAAAAGAGCATAAAAAAATAAAGGTTATTTTTGAATTGAAGTATGATAAGAAACTAAAGATAAATTATTAGGAAAACTGATACCTAATTGTTACCCAAATATGATATAATGCGACAGAAAATTAAGAAGTAAAAGGAAAAGTATGACAAAGGGCAAAGAGAAAGAAATAAAGAGTATAGATCAAAGAATAGATCGTATATATAAAACTGCTAAAGAGCATTTTGGTGAAGTTAGATTTGTAGGAATCAAAAGACATACAAAGATAGGTTGGGTTGCAAAGATTCAGTTTGATGATTTTGAGTCACTTATGGCAGAGGGTGTTAGTGCGACAGATGCACTAAGAGAGTTGCGTAAGAGATTGAAAAAGATTGTAGACCGCTACAATATGGTCTAATCTAGAAATATATCTAAAGATTAATAACTTTGAAAAAAAATATAGTAATTATAGGTTTTATGGGCATTGGTAAAGGCACAACGGCTAGAGCATATGCTAAAAAATATAATGTATTTAACATTGATACTGATGACTTGATAGAGTCCTCTGTTAACAAAGAGGTTAAGGATATATTTGCGAGCAAAGGTGAAGCACACTTCCGAAAGCTTGAACAAAAGAGTGCCAAATGGCTGAGAAAAAGTGTCAAAGGCACACTTATTAGCTGTGGCGGAGGATTTTATAAAGTTAACAAACTTAACGAAATAGGCACAGTAGTATTACTAGATGCATCGTTCGAGTGGATACACAACCGTCTCAAAACAGCCAAAAATGCTGAAGAGAAACTAGCCAAGAGACCACTTTTTTCTACGATTGACAAAGCCAAAGAGCTATATGCCCAGAGAGAAAAAGCTTATAAAGAGGTAGCAGATATCATTGTCAATGTCGAAGAAAAGAGCATGGATGAGGTCTGTGAAGAGATAAAGAATAGATGTGATATGTGGGGTGTTGTTTCCTGATAACACCCTACTGGTTTTTCTCCCAATACTCCAATCCTTTGTATACTCCTGTTAGCATAGCAAAAATCAGCATAGTTGAGAACATACACTGCGGAGCTTGATCATTAAACTCCCCTCCACTTTGAAATATATTGTAGATTACCATTACCCAAACTATGGTTGCTATGATTGCAGTGACTCTTTTTGTCCAGATTATAATCATTTTTTTACGGTTATTCATGGTCGTATTTTAGCCTAATTAGATATAATTTGCCAATCTATAAATCAAACTCCAATCAAAGAGAGCCCATGCAAAAATTTGAGCAGTACCTCAAAGACAACTTGCCAAAAGTAGATAGTTTTCATCCCAACTATGAGAAGGCAATGGGTGATATGCTTTTAGCTGGAGGAAAGCGTTTCAGACCTATGTTGCTACTACGAGTAGTAGAGGCATATGAGCCGATGCTGGTAGACTCAGCTATGGCACCAGCCCTTGCACTAGAGTACTTTCATACCTACTCTCTCATACATGATGATTTGCCTGCTATGGATGATTCATCTCTGCGTCGTGGACACCCAACACTGCATACTACATATGATGAACCCACAGCTATACTTGTAGGTGATGCACTCAATACTCATGCCTTTTTACTTTTGGCGCAATCTGCTTTTAGAGAAGATGTCAAAATCAAGTTAGTAGAGCTGTTGGCACTCAATGGTGGAACTGGAGGTATGGTACTGGGACAAGCCATAGATCTATATTTTGAAAATACTCCTCTGAGTATAGAACAGGTTCGAGAGCTACATATCAATAAAACAGCCAAGCTCATAGCAATCTCTCTGCAGATGGGTGCGGTGATAGTAGGCAAAGAAAAGTCGATCCAAGATGCACTTTATGATTTTGGTATAGGACTTGGGTTGCTATTTCAGATACAAGATGACATCATAGATGAGACACAAAGTGATGAAGAAGCAGGCAAGACTACAGGAAATGATGGAGCTAAAAATAGCTTTGTCAATCTACTAGGACTCGATGAGAGTATCTCTCAGGCAGATGCATTGGCAGTAGAGTTACAAGAGCAATTTGAAAGCTTTGATGATAAGCTACAGACGGCACTACAGCCTCTCATGACAAAAT
>DAOUPF010000194.1 GCA_030626265.1 Sulfurovum sp. | reverse complement strand
TCAGATGTGATCCTATATCTGCATTTGGAGGTGTAGTAGCAGTCAATGGCATAGTAACAAAAGAGATAGCTGAGAAGATGAATGAGATATTTCTAGAAGTTATTATTGCTGCTGATTTTGATGATGATGCCTTAGCTGTATTTGAGAAGAAAAAAAGAATTAAACTTTTTGCACAAGGAAATGAGAAATTAGTATTGGCAAAAGATTCTTCTGATTTCAAACATATAGATGGTGGGTTTGTATTTCAAAACTCTGATTGCATCTGTGATAATGAAGTTCATAATGCAGAACAAAAAAGCAAACTAAAAGCCTCAAATCAAGAGATGAAAGATTTAGAGATTGCATGGAAAATAGCTGGACTTACAAAATCTAACTGTGTAGTATATGTAAAAAACTCAGCTATGGTTGCTGTGGGTATGGGCATGACTAGTCGTGTAGATGCTGCACAGTGTGCTCTCAAAAAAGCCAAAGAGATGGGTTTAGATGTAAGTGGAGCGGCTATGGCTTCTGAGGCATTTTTCCCATTTAGAGATAGTATAGATGCAGCTGCAGAGGCAGGTGTAAAGGCTATTATAGAACCAGGTGGTAGTATCCGTGATGAAGAGATAATTGAAGCTGCAGATGAGCATGGTATTGCTATATACTTTACAAGTGTTAGACACTTTTTACATTAATTAAGACTATTTTAGAGCAACCTTGATTGACATAGACTAAACTTTTCTGATATAATCTATCTAAACTATTAAAGTAATAACGGAGTTTAGATATATGTCAAAAAGTTTATATGAGACCTTAGATATTGGTGAAAATGCTAATGCCGATGAGATAAAAAAAGCCTATAGAAAACTAGCAAGAAAATATCACCCAGATATTAATAAAGATCCAGAAGCACAAGAAAAATTTAAAGAGATAAATGCAGCGTATGAAGTACTAAGTGATAGTGACAAAAAAGCTAAATATGATCAGTTTGGTGATCAAATGTTTGGAGGACAAAACTTCCATGACTTTGCACAAGGACAAGGCACCAACGTAGACTTAGATGAGATATTGCGTTCTATGTTCGGTGGAGGTGGAGGCTTTACTTCCTCTGGTGGTGGTTTTGGAGGAGGTTTTGGCATGCCTGATCTTGATGTACAGTCTCGTATCACAGTTTCATTTTTAGTCTCTGTACTAGGGGGTAAACATCAAGTTAGTTCTGGTGATGGAGAAAAATTTGATATCAAAATCCCTGCTGGTATAAAAACTGGAGAGACTCTACGTGTTCGCGGTAAAGGTCGAGTTCATCAAGGTCAAATTGGTGATTTGATGATTAGTGTAGAGGTTGCAGGCTCATCTGAGTATGAACGAAAAGGTAATGATCTTTATAAGAGTATGGATGTACCTCTAAAGCTAGCACTCTTTGGAGGCAAAATAGAGATACAAACACCACATAAAACAGTAACACTAAAAGTCCCCAAAAATACAAAAAATGCCCAAAAGTTTAGATTGAAAGAGAAAGGTTTTCCTGATAGACGAAGTGGAAGTCAAGGAGATATGTATCTAGTAGCAAATATTGTATTGCCTGATAGTGATGAGTTGCCAGAAGATCTAAGAGCTCTATGTGAAGAGAAATTACCTGACTAGGAGATAAATATGCAAGGATATGATGAACCTGTTTACTTGATTTCTGTAGTGGCAAATATGCTTAGTATCCATCCACAAACCCTGCGTCAGTATGAGAGAGAGGGTCTAGTAGAACCTTCTCGTACACAAGGACGTATGCGTTTATACTCACAAGGTGATATTGATCGAATGAAGCTTATATTGAGGCTAACTAGAGATATGGGTGTGAACTTAGCTGGTGTAGATGTAGTCTTGAGGTTGCGTGAGCAGATGGAGAGTATGGAGGAAGAGATAGAGCAGTTACGCAATGAGCTATGTGGTGTGAATCGTAATGGTTCAGTCCCTGTAGGAAAAGCAATTGTAAAGAAGAGTCATTATGATATCGTTATATTTGAAGAGTAGTGTACACTAATGGGTTGGCAGATAATTTTTGCAGTAGGTATTGGTGGCTTTCTTGGGGCGATAAGTAGATTTGTAATCTCAGGTTGGGTACAGAAAATACTAGGAACAACCTTTCCTTATGGGACTCTCATAGTAAATATATTTGGTAGTTTCTTGATAGGTTTTTTAGTACTATATTTTGAACAAAATATAGCTCCACAACAAAAAGCTTTTGTTATAACAGGACTACTAGGAGCATTGACTACATTTTCTACTTTCTCTATGGAGACAGTGTGGATGTTGCAAGAGAGCCTATATGTTAAAGCATTATCAAATATTTCATTGAATGTGCTATTATGTATATTCGCAACTATTTTAGGGATGATGTTGTTTCGTAAAATTTATGGTGTATAAGAGGATTAGATGATAAGTAAAACTATATTTAGAGAGTATGATATTAGAGGTATTTTTGAGAAAGAGCTCAATGAACAGAGTGTTAAGCTCATAGGGTATTTTCTAGGTCAAAAAATACAGGGAGATAAAGTCGTCTCTATTGGATACGATGCTAGATCTCATTCACCTATGCTCAGAGACTATCTAACCTCTGGACTCAATAAAGCAGGATGTAAAGTACTAGATATGGGTATGGTAGCAACACCAGTTAACTACTATAGTAACTATATAGATTTTGATGGCAAAGACTCCCATAAAATAAGCACAGATGCTTCTATCATGATAACAGGTTCTCATAATCCTAGTGAGTATAATGGCTTTAAAATGACAGTGGATAAAAGTCCTTTTTTTGGTGAAGATATATATGCACTAGGAGATGAGATTTTAGCTAATCAAGAGTTTCAAATAGAAAACAACATAGAAAAAACTGAAATTGATGTTAAAACACCGTATATTAAATATATGGTAGATCAGTTTGATCACTTAAAGAATTTTCCACAAAAGATAGTAGTAGATGGTGGTAATGGTGTTGCTGATACTGTTCTTACAGATATATTTGATGCTTTAAACTTTAGCTATGAGGGCTTATACCTAGAGCCAGATGGAACATTCCCCAATCACCACCCTGACCCCTCTGTAGAAGCAAATCTTGTAGATATCAAAGCTGCATTGAGCGAAGATGGAGATATCGCATTTGCCTATGATGGAGATGCAGATAGGATAGCAGTGTTGACACATAAACATAACATAAAAGGTGACCAAATGGCACTACTCTATGCTATGAAAATGGATAATCCTATAGTCATAGGTGAAGTAAAATGTTCGTCAGTGATGTATGATGAGCTAGAGCGACGAGGAGCAACTGCAATCATGTACAAGACAGGGCACTCAAATCTAAAAGTAAAGATGAGGGAGACTGGAGCAGACCTAGCTTGTGAAGTATCTGGACATATATTTTTCAAACATCGTTACTTTGGTTATGATGATGCGATATATGCAACTCTGAGGATGTTGGAACTTATAGCGGATGGTATAGACCTAGATGCTGAGATAGAAGCTTTGCCACAAGTTTATTCTACCGAAGAGCTCAAAGTAGAGACTACAGAAGAAGAGAAATTTCTTATTGTTGATAAAGTAAAAGAGTTGCTTAAAAATCCTCCAGATGATTTCCCTGATATAATAGATATAATTGATGTAGATGGTGTACGAATAAATTTTGAAAAAGGATGGGGATTAGTAAGGGCTTCAAATACTACACCTGTATTAGTCACTCGTTTTGAGTCAACTGATGAAAAACTAGCAAAACTGTATGAAATAGAAGTAAATAAACTCATAAAAAAAGCAAAAGAG
>DAOUPF010000408.1 GCA_030626265.1 Sulfurovum sp. | reverse complement strand
ACTCAAGCGAAAAGTAAAAACACTCAAAGACAAGATACTAGGTACACAAATTGTAATACCTGATATGGTTTTTACTGATAAAAAAGTATTTGACTTGGGTGGTAGAGTGGTTGAAGCACTGTACTTTGGTTATGCACATGAACATAGCGATATATCTATATGGCTACCAAAAGCGCAGATACTGCTTGCTGGAGATTTGGCTTTCAACCAAAGGCTTTTGCCAATATTTAAAATCACAGAGACCCTCAAGTGGCTAGAGGCATGGGATAAGCTAGCCAAATTAAATGCTAAGATAGTCGTTCCAGGGCATGGTGATGTCACAGATATGCCAACAGTGACAAAGTATACAAAAGATTACCTAGTATATATGAGAACAAAGATAGAAGAGGTACTAGACAATGATGGTGGACTCAATGAGGCATACGAGATAGATATGTCAGCATATGAACATCTAGATACTTTCAAGGAGTTAGGCCGTCAAAATATAGCCAGACTCTTTGGGATGATGGAATTTGAAGAATAAGGAGTAAGAAATGAAACAAACTTTATGGATAATATTATTATTTGGGATGACTTTGAGCTTATCAGCAGCAAAGATATCAAAAGTGCAGTGTACTGCTAAGAGTGAAGGATTTATCTTTGCAGGTGGAGAGTGTATACAGTATGTGGAGGTAGAGGGTGATAAAAAAGACACTATCAATATCATAGTACATGGCACATGGAAAGAGGGTACAGATACTCTAGCTCGCTATACACCATTTGCAGAGACTATCAATATGAGTACAGATATCACCACTATAGCAGTAGCACTACCTGGATACTCTAAGTCATCTACAAATAACTTCCAAGCCTTGTCCCATAAGGGTACAAAAAACTTGGCTGCAAAAAAAGAGTACATAGAGTTCTTAGCAGAGCTAGTATCTACTCTAAAAGAGAAGTATCATGCAAAAGTGGTCAACTATATAGGTCACTCAGCAGGAGCTTCTATGGGAGCTACATTGACAGGGTATAAACCAACTCTCATAAATAATATTGCACTAGCAGGAGCTAGATATAACAGTAATGGTAAAAAAGATTCTAAGGACTTGATTTATATATCTGATTATATAGAGAAGCTTGATAAGAGTACAAGATACTTGATAATATATGGAAGCAAAGACAAAATCTCTAAACCAAAAGTCTCAAAAGACTTTTACAAATTTGCAAAAGAGAAAGGACTGGATGTGAAGCTAATAGAGGCAAAAGGTGCAGTTCATTTAGATCTAGATATGACAGATGCTTCAGTAGACGCCATTACAGACATGTTAGAATAAAAAAAGGATAAAAATGAATAAAATATTATGTGGATTATTATTGAGTGGAACTATATATGCAGGAGCTGATTTTCTCAAAGGAGTAGAATATACTTGTCTAAATAACCAAACTATAGAATCAGGTAAAACATTTGAGGTCACAAAAGAGGCTGCTGAGAAAAATCCTTTTATATTTACTCTCAAAGATGATAAAATGACTACAAAAGATGGTACTGTTTTTACTTTCAAAATGAAGAGAGGGGATATGCTCTCCTACTCCAATGAGGCATTAATGTTACTACTGATGAAAGATAATAAGATGGGAATAGTACCTAAAAAGTCTAAAGGTCAGTTACAGTATTATTTTGAGTGTAAAGGTAAATAAATTTAACTATTTATACTTCATTCCCCTGTGATT
>DAOUPF010000011.1 GCA_030626265.1 Sulfurovum sp. | reverse complement strand
ATCTTATTTATATTTTTTAACTCTTTCATGCAAATATACCAATCACTTGCGATATTGATATTATCTTCTTTTATAATTAAATTGAATTTATCTAATAATGTTTCATAAACAACTACTGATTTATTTAATTCACCTAGAGTCTCTTTCAAGTATCCTGAAGTCAAAAGTTTTTGAGTATTTGTTTTAATATCTGAAAATGAATATTGTAAAGTCTTTGATACTAATATTTTATCATTAACTTTTTCTAAACTACTGTATAACAAATAGAAAACTATTGTACTTATAAAAAAACTTATTATTAAAAAGACAAATGCTATTTTAGCTATTTGCGTTATTGTTAGATTCTTCAACATATTATAATCACTTATTATTTATTGATTCATTGTACAATTTTAATTGCTTATCTCTACCAAATTTATCAGTAATTTGTTTCCATTCCAGAGCTACTTTATCCAATGCCTCTTTACTTGTCAGCTCTCTTCTTATAGCTAAGTCTATATATTTACTAGTCGCATTATAATACTCATTTGCTCCAGGTATTCTTATGTCTACCATTACATTTTCATTATTTAATGATATTTTGATAACATCTAGATATTCATTTGCTGATTGTTTATTAAATCCCATACTTATTAAAGAATTTGGATCTTCAAAGTGAGAATATCTTGAAGGGTTTATCCCCGTCCACCCCAATGATATTAAATTTTTACTTAACTCTGGAGATGTCATATGTGAAGCAAATTCAAATGCTAACTTTTTATTTTTTGAATTTTTATTTATAACTATAGTCCAGTTTCCAGATATAGAAGATGGTCTATTGTATTGTTCATCCCATTTTTTTGTTTTTGTATTATATACTCTTTTATATCCTGGTAATTGTGCATATCCAATATCTTTTTTTATTGATGATATATTAGAGTTTGCTGCCATTGTACCCATGTCTCCCCAATCAATAGCCATAGCAACTTCACCACTAATAAAGCTTTTTCTTACATCTGATGCCTGAAAATTTATCATCTCTTTTGGTGCATATTTCATTATACTGATATAGTCATCTAATGCTTTTATAAAACCAGGATTATTAATATGAGGTTCCATAGTATTAGTATCAAAATAAAATCCAGCTTCATCAGGATGTTTGGCATAAGAAGCAGCTCTTGAAAAGAATTGTAATATTGAAGCAAAGCCAATTGAACGATTTCCCGCCATTCCATATTCTATCTCACCATCATTATCCCAATCCCAGTTATTAAAAAACTGTGATACATCTTCATACACTTCCCATGTAGATGGCACTTCTAATGGATATCCAAACTCTTTTAAAAAGTTTGTTTGATTATCTTTATCATTAAATATATCTTTTCTATAGTATAAATTAACACTATCTCCATCGTATGGTAAACCATAAATTTTATTATTCCAAGATAGTATACTATTTTTATAAATAGGAAGAATATCATCCCAATCTATTTTATTTTTTACCCAAGTAGGAACTGGTTCTATATGCTTTTCTCCTAATAATGAACCACCCCAACTTGTAATAATAACAAAAATATCAAAATTAATTTTCGGATCAACTAAAGACTCTTTTGTTTTAGAAACTGTACTATCCCATCCTGGTGTAACCACCCTTACTATGGCGCCTGTTTTTTTCTCAAATATTTTTGCTTGTTCCATAATTGGTCCACGGACAACTCTATCCCCTATATTTGGAACAATAACTCTAATGACTTGGTTTTTATACGGCTTATCGTTTAATTTATTTTTTTCTTTTTCTTGACAACCTATAAAAATTGTCAATACCGATATCATCAAAATAACAATTTTCATAATACTCCTTTTTATACTTTGTTCTATTTCATTTTATTAAAAATACAGTCTAAGTAGAATAACTATATTCAAAATTGTACTTTTTCAAGTGTTTAAAGTAAATTTATTGTGTATCCTAGTGTTCTGTTGTTTATAATCAACCCATCAGGAAGTTTTTTTCTCAATCTTTTTAATATTAATCTAATTGAATTTGAATTATACTCCTTATGTGGATCATCATAGAATATATGATTAAACATATATTCTATATTAAAGTTGGTATTTAAATTATCAAAAAAAAGTTTTAAAAGTTTTATCTCGTTGTTTGTTAATTTAATATATTTATCATCTTTCATTAATATATTTAAATTTTTATCATAAGTATATGATTCTCCTATATCCACAATATCACTTTGATTAAATAGGTTACAAATATCTTTTACAACATCCATTACTTGTTCATGTATAATAGGCTTTTGTATAAAGCCTTCTACACCTAAATTTAGTAAAGGTATTAAATATTCTTTATCACTATATGCAGATATTATAACAATAAATTGTTTCTTGTTTATATTATATATCTCTTTAGTTAGACCAACACCGTCAAGATTTGGCATTTCAATATCTGAAAAAACTATATCAAAATAACTATTTGTTTCGTAAAAATAGTTGTTATAGCGCTCAAGTGCATCTATCCCATCTACTGCAACTTCAATATAATCAAAATAGTTTTGTAATATTAAAAAAGTAGATTCTCTAGCATCTTTATTATCTTCAACATATAAAACTTTTAAACTTTTGCTAGTTTTTAATATATTTTGAACATTTTCTTTAAGCATTACTACACCTACCTATACTGTAAGATAATTAATTATATCATAAATGAAGGGTGATTAGTTAATAAATAGCACCTTTATAGCACCCAGAAACTTCCAAAACTATCTCTATATAATACCACAGAATATTATAATGCCCTGAAAATCTAAGAGAAAAATCTATCCAAATTTATTTCCACAGGTTACCTACTAAAATCCTGCCACATTTTTTATAGATTCAAGATAAAGATTCATCGACTTTTTTATAGCTTACAGATGAATCAAATTTCTTGAAGTTGTATTTGTGCATATCATACTCCTAATCTATCAATTTTTTTGCTTCCTCCGCAGCTTTACCCGCATTTAATTTACCATACGCTCTTTTTTCATCAAATCCATCGGTATATGTAGCACTGAGACCAATCTTGTCACTATTATTTATCAATATTGTTCTAATCTGTGTTGGAGTTATATTTGGATTTACAGCATACATAAGCCCTACAACTCCATCTTTGGGGTCCATCTTTGGGGTCAGGCGTTGAAAATATACCCTATACATCTAACAACAAAATCTTCAAAATAGCCATACGAACATAAACTCCATTTTTGACCTGTTCTAGTACCCTACATCGTGGGTCATCGAGCATCTCATCTGATATATCTATATTTCTCATTACTGGACCTGGATGTAATAGTAGGATATCTCTATCTCCCATTCGTTTGGCATCTATGCAGTAGTGTTTGGCATAATCCTCATAATCATCGAAGTGTGGTATATCGTGACGCTCTAGCTGGGCACGAAGGCTCATGATGACATCTACCTCATCCATCACATCATCTAACTCTTCAAACTGAGGAAGGTCACTCTCTGGCATGAACTGCTGTGGTGCAATCAATATAACCTTCATACCCATACGAGTAAATAGCCGTATACCAGAGCTAGCGACCCTAGAACTTACTATATCACCTACAATGGCTAAGGTCTTGCCCTCTACAGAGCCACCAAAATACTCAAGCATAGTAAAGTAATCTAGTAGTGACTGCGTAGGATGTGCGTAGTTGCCTGCTCCTGCGTTTATCACAGAAGTTATCTGCATATCTGCTAGTATCTGAGGAGTCTCATTCTCTGAGTGGCGGATGATGACACCATCTGGTTCCATAGCACACAGGTTGGTAAATGTATCCTCTAGAGATTCACCTTTTTGGGTAGAGCTTTTGGTAGGGTCTAAATGTACTGTTGCTGCTCCTAGTCGTTTGGCAGCTATCTCAAAGGAGCTACGCGTTCTAGTAGATGTCTCAAAAAATAGTGTGATTAGTACTTTGTCTCGTAGTAGGAGAGGTGCTCTGTTGGCTTTGAATGATTTGGCATCTGCCATTATCTGCTCTATCTGAGGAATAGAGAATTGATTTGTATCTACTAAGTGTTGCATAGCATAACCTTTATATAATTTTAAGATTATACCATGTTATGATTTAGAAATCTCGTACGACCTTATAGGTAGGATTATCGATCTCATGCATACAGAACTCTCCTGCATTTTTCAGAGCAGATATGCAGTCTTCACTTAAATGTCTGAGCTTTAGGATTTTACCTGCTTTTACATACTTCTTGGTTAGTTTATCTATCGCCTCAACACCACTAGAATCCATCACTCTAGTTCTAGTAAAGTCTATGATGACATTTTGCGGGTCATCCTCTATATCAAACATATCATTGGAAAACTGTACAGATGAACCAAAGAACAGAGGTCCTTCTAGCTCATATACTTTGGTGCCATCCTCTTCTACTCGTACTCTTTTTGATATCTGGGCATGTTGCCATGCAAAAACTAGAGCTGAAACTATCACTCCAGCGATAACAGCTATAGCCAAATCTACAAATACAGTAATGATAGTAACAGAGATGAGGATAAATGCATCTGATCTATGCATCTTTTTAAGTCTATCAACACTCGCCCACTCAAAAGTCTTGAGTGACACCATAAACATGATACCTACCAAGACAGCGATAGGTATGACACCAATCACATCTGAGAGTGAAACTACAAATATGATGAGCAGTATAGCTGCTGTGGCTGATGAGAGTCGAGTAAGACCTCCAGAGGTAAAGTTGATAATAGACTGACCTATCATAGCACAGCCTGCCATACCACCAAATAGACCACAAGTTGTATTTCCTACACCTTGAGCAATACACTCTTTATTGGCACTTCCTCTCTTGCCACCCATCTCATCTAGTACAGATAGTGTCAACAATGACTCTATGAGACCCACCAATGCTAAGATGATAGAGAATGGTAAAATCGTAACAAAAGTATCCCAGTTTAGCGGAGCATTAGGAAATGAGAAGCTAGGGAAACCACCACTTATCACTCCCAAGTCTGCTACATGTTTAGTATCAAAGGCTCCAAAATAAGAGACCAGAGTTAGGAGGATAATAGCAACTAATGCAGCAGGAACTGCTCTGGTAAACTTTGGCAAGAAAAACATGATTGCCATAGTAGTACCAGTGAGGATATACATGATAGGGTTGGCATCTTTAAAAAACTGAAATTGACTCATACCAATAACAATAGCTAAACCATTGACAAAACCAAATATTGCAGGCTGTGGAACAAATCGTATCAGCTTACCTAGCCTGGCCATTCCTACTCCTATCTGCATGATTCCAGTCAGGATAGTAGCCCAGAGTACATACTCTAGTCCATGACTCTGAGCTAGGGCTACCATCACTACTACCATAGCACCTGTAGCACCAGAGATCATCCCTGGCTTACCACCTACAAGGGCAGTAATAAGCCCCAGTATAAAAGCTGTATAGAGCCCAACTAATGGACTAAATCCAGCAACCAAAGCAAAAGCTATAGCCTCTGGAATCAGGGCAACAGCAACAACTGTTCCTGAGAGAACATCATTTTTTGTATTTGAGGTATCATAATATTTTAGTGTAAACATCTTTTTCCTGACTGGTTTAGTTTAGTACAAATTAATAAAAGGAGGAATTCTATCTTTTTACTCTTAAGAGAACCTCTATTTTATCTTTTTGAGATATTCTGAGCTATATCTACTGATAGTTTTCCAAATGCACGACTCATTGCATTTACTATAGATGCCGTATCACTTGATGAAGCTACTTGAGTGCTGTACATATGGCTTTTTTTATTTTTACTTCCTATTCTTTTGATAAAATAAGTAGCCTCCAATGTAACTAAACCATTGGCATATATAAAACTATGAATAGTAACTTTAGTGCGAATACCATTTTCTCTCTCAATATCCCATGGGTATACGTAGATATATGGCTTAGAAAACCTCTTTTGTAGAGTTCTAATCAGTGTTTGTGTTAAAGCCTTGGCAGTAGTAACTGCCCAGATAGCATCGCTATAGCTTATCTCTCCTCCATTTTTTCCTACTGCTATGCGACTCTCTTCCATATAGCCTGGTACTGTTACCTTGTCTACTCCAATCTGCGTACTCTTTTTGCCCATAGTATATATAGTAGAGCTATCAACTGAGAGGATATACTGTTTGGATGAGCCTGTACATCCCAAAAGGACAAATGATAAAAGTATAAAAATAGTAGTTTTCATGTTAATCTCCAAATATTACAGAATTGGGCTTTTTATTTAGTTTTCTAAGCAACCGCTTAGTCTCTTCAGAGCTTTGGTTTATCTCTTTTAGCATCTGAGTTACTCTCTTACCAAAAAGAGAGTTGGATCGATATCCACGGAGCACTCTTTTAGTACTTTTAAGCGTCTCCCCTAACTCCTCCATCGCAATATTTAGCTTTTTAGGTATATCTTTTATAGACTCTTCTCCAGTAATCCCATCTATCCCCCCTAGTGTTTTACTAAGGTTATTTGATGTATCTGTGATAGCTGACATCATCTTACTTAGAGGGTCACTACTACTATCTGTCAAGTTTTTAAAGCTAGCTATAGTCTGTTCAAGTCCAAGAAGCGTTGCTTGTAGAGGTTTTGCACTATCATCTATGAGTTTTGTGCTAGAGGTAAGAAGCTCATTTATTTTGAGCTCATTCAGCTTATTTACAAAAATAGTAAGCTCATTTAGTAGGCTACTCTGCTGCACACCTGATACAGGGAAAGGCATACTGTTATCTTTGCTATCTACTAGTGCAACAGGTGCTGAATTTTTACTAAAAAACAGATCAACAGATAGAGCATTAAGTAGTGGATTTGTAGATACTAACCGAGCACGCATACCATCTGCTACAGCATCTTTGAGGTTTTGAAATCCACTTTTGTTATTGTCCTCGAATATAGATACATCAATACCTCCAAGAACTGAGCTTTTCATAGTACGATTTTCACTATCATAATATAAGTCAACTTTATTTACTTCTCCAACATCAAACCCTTGGTATCGGATAGAGGCACCAGTTTTTAGTCCTGACATTTTCCCTTGAAATTTGAATATAAAAGAGCGTACATCTGCTGTACCTGCTCCTATCTTTTTGATCTCTGCTTCGTGGTAATTATTATAGAGTCTGAAAAAGTAATCTGGATCTACTTTCGGATACTCTTTATCTAGTTTACTCTCAAACGTTATACCACCAAATGCTAGATATGATAAAAGAGGGGCTAATTCAATGTCTACTCTATCACCATTTAGCCCAATACTTGCCAAGCTCTGTAGCCAAAATTTGGTAGTAGTATTTATGAGCTTTGTATACTCTTTTTTAACAAAGGCCACTATCTCTACACTCATTCCATCATGAGATAGAATGACATGCTCTATCTGTCCTACTTGGACATTACGATAATTAATAGGTGTGCCAACCCTAATACTGCTTGAGCTCTTGGAGTGTAGGAGATAGTACTCACCAGAGTTCAAATCACGGTAAGGAGTTTTAAGCCCTTCAAAATAATCTTTATCTACTTCACTCTCTTCTGCATACATTGCTATATATGAGCCACTAATCAGAGTATCCAAACCACTGACTCCTGAGTAGTCTACTTTTGGTTTGACTACCCAAAAACGGGTTGTTTCATTGACAAAAACTCTAGTCTCTTTATTCATGCGTGCTACTACTACTACACCTTCTCCACCCTCTTGTACCTCTATACGTGTGACTTTTCCTATAGGTACATTTCTATACTTGATGACACTTTTTCCAGCTTCTAGCCCTCCACTAGTAGAAAAGACTATCCTAATCTCTGGTCCTAGTTTTGAGAAGTGCTGATAAACAAGCCACCCAGAGATAATAAGGGCAATCATAGGGACAATCCATATAGAAGTAAAGATATTGAACCCTCTACTGTTATCAATAATAGGCTGTTTAGCTTGAGCCATTTTTATCCCTCTCTTCAAATAGTCGTACATCTATGGATAGTGCTGCAAACATTGTAAATAGCACCATCAATACAAATGCTGTAGCTCCAGGACCTGCTATGACTCTAACTGTAGTCATATGCACCAAACCTGTCAATATAGCTACAACAAATACATCAACCATCGACCATGGACCTATAATTTCTGTCATATAGTGAAGTTTATGCTGATTTATTTTATTTTTTTTGTATCGTTTCGTCTTGCTCTTTATCAAAAGATATATTAACACAATAAACTTCAAAATAGGAACCAATACAGAAGCTACAAGTATAATCATAGCGATAGGATAAGAGCCATCCTCCCACAATACTATAATACCTCCTATGATAGTATTGGCATCTCTACTCCCAAGCTTTTCACTGAAAAGTATAGGATATATATTTGCAGGTATATAGAGGATAAATGCTGTTATCAAAAATGCCCAAGCTCTAGATGTGCTCAATTTTGGATTACGAAAGATTCTAGAGTTGCAACGATGACAATATATATCATCCCCTTTATCCAGATTTACTGCTTCACATACTGTACAGCGAAGCAACTTGGATTCATCTATTATCCTATCTTCCCTTATCACAATAAATCCTATTTCTTAGTTCCCAAAGCTCTCCAATATGTACATTCTTGCTCAGGTATATATCAAGTATCATAAAAAGAACTAAAGCCCAAAAAGAGAGTCCAAAGTGAACCTGCATGTAACCAATTAGTTTAACAAGAGCCACCAAGATACTCACTACATATATCTCTATCATACTCCATGGCAAGAGCTTTGAGAGTAAGATAAGTAACTCTTTTGTTGTATCTCTACCCTGTCCTGTCATCATCATCCATGAGAGTGCAACATAAATGATAAGAATCATCAGAGGAAAAATAAATATCAAAAAAGCAACTGTAATTCCAACTACATAGAAACCATTTTCAAACAGGGAAAAAATCATTGATGTGATACTAACATACTGCTCATGACCTAAAAATTCTACCTGAACTAGAGGAAACATATTTGAAATAACAAATAGGATAATACCCGTAATACCCAATGCCAAGCCACTATCTAGAATTCGTTCATCATAGTGATATAACACTTTTTTGCAGTTTTCACATTTGGCACTTTTGCCTTTGGCGATATGAACTTTATGATGTAGAGTATGACATTTAGAGCAGATGATTAATCTATCTAATACTATATTCTCTTCATCAATAGTCATGTCAAATCCTTATCAACGCTCTCTATATCCACGCAACATATCTACGATATTGGTTGCATAGCAACCCTTTGGCAAAAAGAAACCTAGCTCAAAATGTGCCCTCTCAGGAATATATTTAGATTTTATCTCCTTAGGAAATATCCACGCATATCTTCTCGAGCCATCTTCATTGATAGGCTCATCAAATATAGCCTCTACTACTCGAGCAGCCCCTTGTGCCAATTTTGCTTTTTTACCTGAGATTAAACCTGTAGGAGATATATCTTTTTCATCAAATCTTTTTGCCTCACTCAATACCTCATCAGCATAAAAAACACGCCCATATGGATAGTGCATCATGACATCACCTTCTAAGAGCTTGAAAAACTTAGTCTGCTTTTTTGTATTCATCAAGGTTCCGCTTGAGAGCTCTAATACCTTCTCTGACTCTGTTTCTGAAAAATCCTCTAACAGACGACTTATCTCTATGCGTTTACTAAGCCAATTGTTAAATAGATAACTCTGATAAGCAGAGATGAGAAATTCTCTCTTCTTTCTATCTCTCATTTTTTTCTCACCAGATACTATTTTTTTGCCCTCTTCCCAATTGTCTCCATAGTTACCAAAGCGTTGATGTCCAAAATAGTTTGGAGCCCCATTTGACTCTATCCATTTGAGTACGGAATCTAACATATCTTTTTGGATACCAAGTACTTTTTTAAATCTTAGATGAAAACGGTTTCCTTTTAGGTGCCCTATTCGTATCTTGTTACTATGACGCATGGAGGAGAGTATCTTGATTTGTGTATGTTCAAATGCCTCTAGTTTTGGTGCGTGTATAGCTAAAAGGGATACATATTGTATAGTCATTGCATGTTTGTCTTTGAGACCTGCATAGCCTATATCTCTGCGTTTGATACCCAGATGAGAACTCAATATATCCAGCATCTCCCAAGTAGTAAGCTCTTTTTTACGAATTTTCAAGATGAGATGCTCACCCTCTCCACTAAACTCATATAGAGGAATTTCCTCTACGGTAAAGTCCCTAGGGCTTGCATTGAATATAAACTCATTTTTATGGCTTAATGGCATTAGCCATTGTGGTAATTTACTACTCATATCTTTCTCCTCAAAAATACTCCACTCTCTACATGAGAGGTATGTGGAAACTGGTCAAATAGTGCAGCTCTCTCTACAGTATGTGTCTGCGTCAAAATCTCTAAATCTCTAGCAAGAGTCTGTGGATTGCATGAGATATATATGATACTCTCTATTGCTGATATCAACTTTATAGTATCCTCATCAAGCCCAGCACGAGGAGGATCAACTAAAACACAAGAGAAATCATAGCTATCTAGCTCCACTCCTCTAAGACGAGTAAACTCTCTATCACGGTTCAGAGCCTGTGTCATCTCCTCAGAGCTTAGACGAACAAACTCTATATTATGAACACCATTTAACTCACAATTCTCTTTGGCTGCTTTTATAGAGCCTTTACTTATCTCCGTTGCCAACACTTTTGTAAATAGCTTTGACAACGGTAGTGTAAAGTTGCCAAGTCCACAATAACTCTCTAGCAAATCTCCACTACAAGCCCCTCTAGCTTGGTTAATAGCCCACTCTATCATATTTACATTTACTGTTGGATTTGGTTGTGTAAATCCACTCTCATAGTAACGATATTTGTAAAGTATATTATCAACAGTCAACTCTTCTGTGACAAACTCTTGTGAGTGTACAACCTTTTGCTTGCGACTTCTACCTATGAGAGAGATACCAAATTTATCCTCTAACTCTTTTGCTTCTGCTGTCCATGATTCTTCCAGTCTCCTATGATAAAGCATAGTCACTAGACACTCATCTATAGTAGTAGCCAAAAACTCTACTCCAAAAAGCCTATGAGAGAGCTCTTTTGAACTATTTATCTCCTCTAACAAGCTCCACATACGGCTCTCTATAGGTTTAATAACTTTTGGACACTCCTTGATACATATAGCACCTTTTTTAGCTATATTTCCCATAGCATAGCTACATATATCATCATCATGCCATATACGAAACTCAGATCTGGCACGATAGTGACTCTCAGGTGAAGGAAACACAGTAAAATCTCCCTGATAAAATGGATATAAAAGCTCTGATACCATACTTTTTTTATCAGATAACTGCTCCTGATAAGAACTATCATATAGCCCACAAGAACCACACTCTCCAAAATGTTTACACTGCAAATTATTAGCCTTAAAATCGTTTTAGATATAATATCGTAATTTTATCCAAAAGGTACTACGATGGCGTTAAGTGTTGTTATATTGGCAGCTGGCAAGGGAACTCGTATGAAGTCTACCAAACCAAAAGTTCT
>DAOUPF010000439.1 GCA_030626265.1 Sulfurovum sp. | reverse complement strand
GATGGGTGAAACTGTACAAACTCCATATCCTCTAGTGGAAGACCTTTTCTTGCCACCATAGATAGTGCATCTCCTGTGTTGGCATGTGCGTTTGAGTTGACCTTGAATGCTCTTCCATAGCCACCAGTTGCAAACATAGTAGCTTTGGCATTAAATATAGCAGGCTGTGAGTCACGCAAGTTATATGCAGCAACACCAGTAACTTTACCATCTTTGTATAGAAGATCAGCAGCATACCACTCATCAAATACCTCTATACCAGCACGGTGAGCTTGCTCATAGATAGTCTGTAGCATAGTTAGCCCTGTTCTATCAGATGCATAACAAGCTCTTGGCTTAGATTGACCTCCAAAAGGGCGTATAGCGATAGTGCCATCCTCTTCTCTAGAGAATGCTGCACCCATATGCTCTGCCCATCTGATAGTCTCAGGAGCCCCTTTACACATCATCTCGATAGCATCTTGATCACCTAGATAATCACTTCCCTTTACAGTATCAAACATATGTAGTTCTACTGAATCATCTTCACCCAATGCTGCGTTGATTCCGCCTTGTGCTGCACCCGAGTGGCTTCTTAATGGATGTAGTTTGGTTATTACAGCGGTTTTTTTACCAGCCTCTGTAAGCTCCTTGGCAGCTGCCAGACCTGCTAGTCCAGCTCCTACTACCACAACATCATATTCATATATTTTGACATCTTGGATATTCATATAATATAGTCCTTATAGTAATTTCTCTATTTCAGTAGATTGTATCTAATGTAAATATAACTTTTAATAATAATTCTATTAAAAGCATAAACAATTACATATATGTTACAATTCTACCATGAAAGAACTAGACAAAGAAGAGTATCTTATAGATAGATTAAGTTCCCGCTATATAGGTGATGATGGAGCTGTAGTAGATGGTAACATATATAGTGCTGATGCATTTTTTGAAGATGTACATTTCAAAAGAGAGTGGATGAGTCTAGCTCAAATTGCTAGAAAAGCAATGTTAGTCAACCTCTCAGATGCTATTGCCATGAATGCCAAGCCAAAGTACGCTCTCATCACTATCTCTTTACCTAAAGATATATCTAGAGATGGCATAGATGAATTGATGAACAGCTTTGAGTCCACAGCAGAAGAGTTTGATTGTGAGATCATAGGTGGGGATACCGTAGGAGGGGATAAACTAAATATCTCTATCACAGTCATATCAAAGAGTGATAATCCACTATATAGAGTAGGGCTAAAAAAGGGTGATTTTTTAGCTTATACAGGAGTATTGGGTGAGAGTAAAAGAGATCTTGAGAAGCTATTTTCAGGTAAAAGTATAGATGATAAATCTAGGTTTCTAGCACCCATATTACGATCTAAACTTATAGAAAAATCAAGAGAGTTTCTGAGTGTTGGGATGGATATATCTGATGGTCTATTTTGTGATACAAACAAGCTATTACATATTAATAAATATGGATTTGAGT
>DAOUPF010000096.1 GCA_030626265.1 Sulfurovum sp. | reverse complement strand
GCCCCAATCAGAACCCAGAGATGCTACCTATATCTCTGTACCTGCGTATATATCTACCGATAGTAGCCTAAAGTCAGCACAAAGAGAGCTCCAGAGCTATCTATATAAAAGCTGTAGCCTAGAGCTATACCGCAATAAATCTCTACGACTAGAATCTAAACCAAATGAAGAACTAGCCAACTTTAAAGTTACAGTTCAAGGAGTCTTGGATGATAAAAAAGAAGATCAACTTGATATACTAAAAGAGAAATACGATAAAAAAGAGAAAAGGCTTATAGGACAGCTCCAAAGAGCCCAAGAGAGAGTAGAGAAAGAGAAAGGTGATCAGGTGAGCTCGATGCTAAGCATAGGTGCATCTATACTCGGAGCTCTCTTTGGTCGTACAACGGCCACTAAGATAGGTACAACTATCAGTAGAGGTGGTCGTGTACTAAAAGAGAGAGGTGATGTAAGCCGAGCCAAACAGAAAACCCAAGACCTAGAAGATAGGATATATGAGCTTGGTGTAGAGCTAGAAGAGAAGATAGATGACTTGGCCATAAAATATACTCTAGAGAACTATGAGATAGAACCTTTTACTATCAAACCTAAAAAGAGAGATATTAGTATCGAGGATATAGCCCTATTGTGGCGAGCTCAGCTCTAAATCAAGTCAACTGGATATAATATCGTCCCCTTTTCTATATGCAGGGAATAATACAAAGGAGAATCTAATGCCAAAGATGAAGAGCGTTAAAGGTGCTGTAAAGCGTTTTAAAGTTAAAAAAAGCGGCAAGATCAAGAGAGGTACAGCTTATAGAAGTCATATCCTCACTAAAGTAGATGGTGGACACCATAGACAGATGAGATCAGCCAAATATGTTGATAAAGCAGATGCTAAAAACATCAAAGACTGTATTGCATAATAACAGTTGACAAGCTATATTCCCCCGATAAGGGGCAAGTTCAAACAGAGATAATGTTTGACACCTACTATAACATGACTTCAGCAGTCAGCTCATGCAATTAGTTGCATTTGTCTATTTTTGCTTTAGCATCGTACAAGTATAAGGTAAAGGAAAACCATGAGAGTTAAAACGGGTGTCGTACGAAGTAGACGACATAAAAAACTATTAAAACAAGCCAGAGGCTTCTACAGTGGTAGAAGAAAACATTTTAGAAAAGCAAAAGAGCAATTAGAGCGTTCACTTGTATATGCATATAGAGACAGAAGACAAAAGAAAAGAGACTTTAGAAGACTTTGGATTGTCCGTATCAATGCGGCATCTAGACTAAATGGTATGAACTATTCAACATTCATGCATGGACTAAAGCTAGCAAATATTGAGCTAGATAGAAAAATCCTAGCAGACATGGCTATGAATGCACCGGAGAGTTTTGTCAAAGTTGCAGATGCTTCCAAAGCAGCACTAGCAAAATAATTATATTCTCTACTCCACTATGTCCACTCTTGGGCATAGTGATTCCCACATATTTTAATCATTAGGAAAACTTTTTTCTATATCACTCATTGTTCTATTAAGCTCTTCTACTACTGACTCCATACTTTTTACCCATTTTTCCATAAAGTTCTTAGTTTTATTTAAATCTATATGCATTGTTGTCTCTGTTATTGTTATCCCTGTTTCGTCAGAAGATTCTACTCTCTCATTTCGTAGAGACTCCTCTATCTTGTAAGCACTTTCTTTTAGTTTTTCACCTATGGTATGAAAAAAATCTTTTGTTTGTTTGGTATCAATAATTATCTTTTCATCATCTACACTAATTCCTAATGATTCCAGTATCATCTTTTTTTCTTTTGGATTAGTATCCACTGTAGGTTTTTCTATCTTCTCTTTTAGCGCCTGACTGATATGAGGTTTATCAGCAAACTCCTTCTCAGGTTTTTGTTCATCCTGACAAGCAGAGAGTAAAAATATAGATAGTAATAGTACAATAGGTATTAAATTTTTCATCTATTTATCCTTTCATTCTCAATTATACTAAAATATTGTTTAATCAGTATGGTTAATTCTTTGTTATTCGTAATATGCTATATTTCCGTTATTACACAGAAAACACACAGTTTACATGCTAATTTAACCTAAAAAACGAAAAACACTTGACAAATTCATATTAATTAGTATAGAATTAGACTATAGTTTACTCAAGGAGGCGATAAATACAGATGAAAAAATTACTTATATCACTTTTAATATTGACAATATCTGCTACTACCATACAGGCCAAAAGAACAAAGATAAAATATACCGACTATACAGTAGAGAGTGGTGATACACTATTTTTGATAGCTAGAAAGCACCATACTACTACTGAAGAGGTTAGAAGTACCAATAGTCTTGAAAGAGATGAACTTATAAGGGTTGGACAAGAGCTGAAAATTCCTACCAACACATACTTTCCTGAAAAACAAAAAAAGAAGTCATCAAAAGTAGTCAAAAAAACTCCCAAAAAAGGCATAGCTGATTATACTATAGAAGCTGGTGATACCCTATTTATTATAGCACGCAAACACCATACAACTACCCAAGAGGTACGAGATGCAAATGATATGGAGAGAGGTGCAATGATACGAATTGGGCAGAAGCTCAAAGTCCCTATCAATACTTATTTTCCTGAGAAAGAGAAGAAAAAACTAGTAAAAATAGCTAACAAAACTCCTAAAAGAGGTATAACCGAATATACTATTGAATCGGGTGATACCATATTTACAGTAGCTCGAAAGCACCATACAACTACCAAAGAGGTACGAGATGCAAATAAGCTAAATCGAAACAGCATTATCCGTATAGGTCAAAAACTAAAAGTTCCTACCAATACATATTTCCCTAAAGGAGAGAGTGTAGTAGTAAAAGCTACCGTACCTAAAAAAGATAAGCCCCAAGAGGAGTATGAAATCCAGAGTGGAGATACACTATTCTCTATTGCAAGAAAGCATCATGTAACTCTAAAAACCATAATGGCTCTAAATGATATAGAGGCTGGTGCTATTATAAAAGTAGGACAGAAACTAAAAGTATCAAAAAAAGTAGCCTATGTTGCTAAAAAGAAAAAAGTAAAAAAAGTAAAATATGTCACCAAAAAATATAAAGTAAAAAGAGGTGACACTCTCTCAAGAATTGCAAAACGCCATAAAATTAGTATCAAAGAGTTAAGAAAGATTAATAAACTTGGGAAAAAAGATCATCTAAAGATTGGCAAAGTTTTAGCAGTAGGTAAAAGCCCTGTAAAGCTCAAAAAAAGAAAGAAAACTTATAAAGTAAAAAGAGGAGACACTCTATGGCTCATAGCAAAAAAGCACAAAACAACTGTCAAAAAGCTAAGAGCCCTCAATAAACTAAGCAAACGAAGTAAACTCTATAAGGGTATGGTCTTAGCAGTTGATGGAAAATTAAAAAAGTCTAAAACTAAAAAAACAAAGCGGTATATAGCAAAAACAGATACTAGCAAAAAACATATAAATACACAGAAAGATAAATCATCTAAAAAACGTATAACCTCAGCTATGGATATTCTTAATGGAAAAAGCAAGAAAAACAGAAGCAGTAGAGGAAGTGCAAAGGTTATAAAAACTGCAAAAAAATATTTAGGTACTCGATATGTTTGGGGTGCAGAAGGTCCAAATAAATTTGACTGTTCTGGCTTTACGCAGTATGTAATACGAAAAAGCAAAGGCGTAAAGCTCCCAAGAGTTTCACGTAAACAAGCTTACTATGGCAAATATGTTAGTAGAAAAAATCTTAGAGCCGGAGATTTGGTATTTTTCGATACTTCGCGTAGAAGAAAAGGCTATGTAAACCATGTAGGTATCTATATAGGTGGCAACAAATTTATACATGCAAGCAGTGCAAAGCATAGAGTTGTAATCACTAGCCTTGATAGACCTTTCTATAGAGCAAGATTCAAGTGGGGAAGAAGAGTAAATTAGAAAAGTAAATTAGAAGAGTAAACTAACTCTTCTTTTGTTCTCTAAGGATAAATAACCTAGAGGCTTACTCAGCCTCTAGTACTGCTCCATTACTAGCATTTGTTACCAATGCTCTATACTGTCTCAGCCATTTACTCTCAAGCTTTTTAACTATAGGTTTGAAGTTGACTTTTCGCTTGGCTATCTCATCATCACCCAGATTGACTTCCAAGATATACTTATCAACATCTAAATGAATCTCATCACCATCTTCAAGTAGCCCTATCATACCACCCTCAGCAGCCTCAGGACTCACATGACCGATACTAGCACCCCTAGTAGCCCCAGAGAATCTACCATCAGTGATGAGTGCTACAGAGTCACCTAGACCCATTCCCATGATGAGGCTTGTAGGGCTTAACATCTCTTGCATACCAGGGCCTCCTTTTGGACCCTCATATCTGATGACTACTACATTGCCAGCTTTTACTTTGCCAGCCAATATACCCTCGATAGCATCATCTTGTGAGTTAAAACAGACTGCTTTTCCAGTAAATGCTCTATCTCCTGTAATACCAGCTGTCTTTATCACCGCACCCTGCTCTGCTAGATTGCCATAAAGTATCGCCAATCCACCTACTTCTGAGTATGGATTATCTATAGTATGTATGATGTTGGTATCTAGTATCTCACAATCTGCTACTTTCTCATATAGACTCTCACCTGTAACCGATAAGTTATCCAGCAATATATCATCACCTCTCTTCATCATCTCATGCATCACTGCATTTACACCACCTGCTTTGTTGATATCTTCCATATGCACAGTTGTGAGTGATGGTGAGATTTTAGCGATATGTGATACTCGCTTGGAGATAGCATTGATATCCTCTAGGTTGAAGTCTACATCAGCCTCTTTTGCAATGGCTAACATATGTAATACTGTATTTGAGCTTCCACCCATAGCCATATCTACAGCAAAAGCATTTCGTACGGCACTTTCATTTAAGATATTTTTCATTTTATATGCTTCACGCTCTGATGCATCTAATTTTGCTATTTCACACACACGCTTTGCTGCTTTTTTGTAAAGCTCTGTTCTCTCTGGAGTCAATGCCAAGATGGTTCCATTCCCTGGAAATGCAATCCCCATAGCTTCCATGAGTGTATTCATAGAGTTTGCAGTAAACATACCAGAGCATGATCCGCCACTTGGGCAAGCATTGCACTCTATATCCGTAAGCTCCTCCTCATCTATCTCTCCAGCTTCAAACTGCCCTACTGCCTCAAATGCAGTAGCTAGGTCTATAGGTGTACCATCTCTCTTGTATCCTTTTTCCATCGGACCACCAGAGACAAATACAGTAGGCACATTGACACGCAATGCACCCATGATCATACCAGGGACTATCTTGTCACAGTTTGGTATAGCTATCATAGCATCAAGCTTGTGTGCGTTCATCACTGTCTCTATAGAGTTTGCTATGATTTCACGGCTTGGCAGTGAATAGAGCATACCATCATGCCCCATGGCTATACCATCATCTACACCTATAGTATTGAACTCAAATGGTACACAGCCATTGGCTCGGATTTCTGCTTTTATTACATCTGATACTTTATCTAGAAAAAAGTGTCCCGGAATAATCTCGATAAAAGAGTTTGCAACCCCGATAAAAGGTTTATCAAAGTCCTCATCTGTCACTCCTGTTGCTCTTAGTAGGCTTCGGTGTGGGGTACGATTGTACCCTTTTTTTATCTCATCACTACGCATTATATATCCTTATTTTTCTTAAAATTATTACCGAGATTATAGCATATCATAGATTTGCCATAGCGTAAAACTAAAAATATCAATCTAATTGAATAAATCTCTTTACTTTAAAGCGACTTTAGGCTATAATCGCACTCCAATTTTAAGCAATCCTTGAAATTTGGATATGGATGTGCGGGCGTAGCTCAGTGGTAGAGCATAACCTTGCCAAGGTTAGGGTCGACGGTTCGAACCCGTTCGCCCGCTCCATAGTATAGATTTTAAGAAAAATAAGGATAT
>DAOUPF010000450.1 GCA_030626265.1 Sulfurovum sp. | reverse complement strand
GCCCGAGTTCTAGTCCTAGCTTTCTCACCTCATCTTTAAATATCTCTCTGAGAGGTTCTACTAGCTCAAATGTCATCCAGTCTGGCAGCCCACCTACATTGTGATGGGATTTGATAGTCTTGGATGGACCTTTGACCGATACTGACTCTATGACATCTGTATATAGTGTGCCTTGGGCTAGGAACTCTACATCTGTATGCTTTTTAGCCTCTATATCAAAGATCTCTATGAACTTCTCTCCGATAGCTTTTCTCTTCTGCTCTGGGTCACTGATACCCTCCAGTGCAGACATAAATTCTACCTTGGCATTTACTGTGATGAGATCAATATCTAGCATTTTGAACATCACTTGTACATCTTCTACTTCATTTTTACGAAGTAATCCTTGGTCTACAAATACACAGATGAGCTGCTCTTTAGGTAGGGCTTCGTGTAGTATAGTGGCTACTACTGAGCTATCTACTCCACCACTGACTCCACATAGTACTTTTTTGTTACCTACTTGCTCTTTGATTTGGGCTATCTTCTCTTTGGCGAAGCTTCCCATGTTCCATGTACTGCCACATCCACAGATATACTTAGCAAAGTTTTTGAGCATAGCCGTACCCTCTGCTGTATGGTGTACCTCTGGGTGAAACTGGAATGCATATATCTGCCTTTTATCATCAGATATAGCAGCATATGGAGAGTTCTCACTGGTTGCTATGATGCCAAATCCATCAGGCAATCTCTCTGCTTTGTCTCCATGACTCATCCAAACTATAGAGTCATTGATGATATTTTTAAAGATTGGTGAGTCATTTTCTATAGCTAAATTTGCTTTGCCGTACTCTTGGTGGTCAGCGGCTACCACTTCTCCACCAAAGTGCTGAGTGATAAGCTGCATACCATAACAGATACCTAAAATCGGTAACCCTAAATCCCATATACCATCTTCTGGCTTGTATGCATCCTCTGCATATACTGATGCTGGGCCTCCTGATAGTATGATACCTTGTGGTTTACGTGCTTTGATATCCTCTATACTCTCACGGTATGGGACTACCTCTGTATAGACACCAGACTCTCTAAGCTTTCTTGCGATGAGTTGAGTATATTGTGAGCCAAAGTCTAAGACTAGGATAGGTACTTGTTTCATGGATTGTTTTCCTTGTATTTGTATGAGTAAATTTTACGATTAAAACTTATTGATGCAAATATGATTCTATAAATAACTAGAGGTTCGTTCCCAAGCTAGAGCTTGGGAACGAGAAAGTAGCTGAGCCTGCCAAAGCTATCCTATATGAAGTATCTGATACTGAACATACCATACTGCTACAGAGACAATATATCCAATCAGTATCGTCCAAGCGTATTTCATATGTGCAG
>DAOUPF010000112.1 GCA_030626265.1 Sulfurovum sp. | reverse complement strand
TCAGGTGATGCTAATGCCACTATAAAAAAGAACCCGAGTTTAAACCCAAATAAGATAACAAAAAATACAAGCTAACTTTTAGAACTTTTAGGGAGGTGATGAAACCAAACTTGTATAGAAAAATAGCTACAATATTCTAAAGAAAAACAGTGAAGAAATAGAAAAAATGGTGGGTGATGCAAATGCTGTAAAATTAAAACAAGCCCCCAAAAAATAGTGGTCAGCAAGAAATGATAACCCTACAGTTTACATTTCTAGTATGATAGATTCTAGTTTTTATGTACCATATGTTCTCTTTTGCGAAATTATCATATCAGTATTTCGATATTAATGCATTACAAATTTAATGACAAAATAGGTAATAAGGGTCGAGGTGATGCCAATGCTACTATATAAAAAAGATATAATCAACAATGCAAAAACTAACAACTATACTAACACAAAAAACCAAGCTACAAAAAAATCAAATCATAAATATATTGAAACTTTTAGATGAAGGCTCTACTATTCCTTTTATCGCTCGTTATCGTAAAGAGATGACAGGTGGGGCTAGTGATGATGAACTTCGTGAATTTTATGAGGTTTATATGTCTTCTAAGCGTCTTCTTGAACGAAAAGAGGAGATAGTTAGGCTACTGATAGAGAGAGAACTTCTCACAAATGAGCTGAAGATAGCGATAGATTCCGCTGAGACTATGACCCGACTAGAGGATATCTACAGACCATATAAAGAGAAGAAAAATAGTCGCTCTTCTATAGCTATCAAAAATGGGCTAGAGCCTTTGGCAAATATATTGCAGTCTGCTAAGATGAGTGAAAAAGAGTTTGAAGGTAGAGCAAAGACTTTTGTCCGTGGAGATGTAGTCTCTATAGTAGATGCTATAAAAGGAGCCAAAGATATAGTAGCAGAACGATTTTCCGACTCTGCAAAAGAGCGTAATATAGTACGAGAGATGACACTCAAACATGGAATACTAGGGACTAAGGCGGGTAAAGAGTTTGATGAGAGAGGAGTCTACAAAAACTACAAAGAGCATAGTGAGAAGGTAGCGTTCGTACCCTCTCATCGCTATCTAGCCATTCGCCGTGGAGAAAAAGAGAAACAACTCTCTGTAAAAATCACTATAGACGGTGACCGCTACTTAGATACACTAAAGAGATATAAACTGCGTGAGTATATGGGTAGCTCTAAAAATATCCTTTTTGAAGCCTACAAGGATGGGTTCAAAAGGTTACTTTATCCATCCATAGAGCGAGAAGTATCCACTCTACTCAAAGAGCGTTCTGATCTGGCTGCTATTGGGGTGTTTGGGAAGAACTTGACTCAACTGTTTATGACTCCTCCTGTCACTGGTAAAGTTCTTTTAGGAGCTGATCCTGCGTATAAAACAGGTTGCAAACTAGTGGTGATTGATGTTAATGGAAAGTACTTGGCTGATGCATTGATTTTCCCTACAGCACCAAGGTCTGATTTTGAAGGTTCTAGAAGAGTGGTTTTGGAACTAGTAAAAAAGTATGCCATAGATGGTGTAGTTATAGGTAATGGTACAGCTTCCAAAGAGACTCAAGAGTTCTTTGCAAAAATCAACAAAGAGTTAAATGGAGCATTAAAGTATACAGTAGTCTCAGAAGCAGGGGCATCGGTATACTCAGCATCTAAAGTGGCAGCAGAGGAGTATCCTCATCTAGATGTGACTGTGCGTGGGGCTATCTCTATAGCTGGGAGAGTGCGTGACCCTATGGCAACACTAGTCAAGATAGACCCCAAATCTCTGGGCATTGGTCAGTACCAACATGATGTAGACCAAAAGCTACTACAGCGTAAACTACAAGAAAATGTAGAGAGCCTAGTAAATAGTGTTGGTGTAGATGTAAACTCAGCATCAAGTTCTCTACTCTCTTTTGTATCTGGAGTAGGGCCAAGAGTAGCAAAAAATATAGTAGAGTATAGAGATAAAAATGGAGCTTTTGAGGCTAAAAAAGAGCTACTCAAAGTAAAAGGATTAGGTGCAAAAGCATATGAACAGTTAGCTGGATTCATACGCATACGAGAGGGTAAAAGCATCTTTGACAACACTGGTATACATCCTGAAAGCTATAGTGTAGCTACAGAGCTACAAAGCTTGGCAGATACTTCTGATACAAAAGAACTATCCCAAAGACTAGAGGTTGGAGAGATAACTCTAAAAGATATACTCAAAGAGCTATCCAAACCTGGATTTGATCCTAGAGAAGAGTTAGAGAGTATCCCCTTCAAAGATGACTTGACAGATATCAGTATGCTTCGTGAGGGTAGTATCGTCTCTGGCGTGGTTCGAAATATAGCTGATTTTGGTGTGTTTGTAGATATTGGGCTGAAAAATGATGGTATGATACACATCTCACAGATGAGTCAAAAAAGGATTTCTCATCCATTAGAGGTAGTGTCAGTGAACCAATATCTAGCTCGTATAGAAGTTATAAGTGTAGAGATTGAGAAGCAAAAAGTGGGCTTGAGTTTGAAAGAGATTTAAGTGTTTAACCCACTCTAACCAACATTGGGATATAATCGCGATAAAATTCAGGAGAGTGCATTATGAGAAAACGCGTATTGGTGAAGTTTTCGGGCGAAGCTTTGGCTGGTGAAGAGGGATATGGAATCGATACAAAGATTCTAAAGTTTATCGCTGATGAAATCAAAAGCTTGGTTGATAATGGAACTGAAGTAGCTATCGTTGTAGGTGGTGGTAATATCATTCGTGGTGTGAGTGCTGCAGAGGATGGTATCATCAGGAGAACGAGTGGTGACTATATGGGTATGTTAGCGACTGTCATCAATGGTGTAGCTATCCAAGAAGCACTAGATAGTATAGGACTGAATCCAAGACTACAGACTGCTATTGATATGCATACTATCGGTGAACCATTCATCGTAAGGCGTGCTATACGACATCTAGAGAAAGGTCGTGTAGTAGTGTTCGCGGGTGGTACTGGAAATCCATACTTCACTACTGATACAGCTGCGACTCTTCGTGCCAATGAGATAGATGCCAATATATTGATAAAAGCGACAAAAGTAGATGGTGTATATGATAAAGATCCACATAAATTTGATGATGCTGTAAAGCTTGATGAGATTAGCTATGATCAAGCACTAAGTGAACATATAAAAGTCATGGACGATACAGCTATCGCTTTGGCAAAGGATAACAAAATGCCAATAGCAGTGTGCAATATGTTTGGTAAAGGTAACCTACTAGCTGTTGTTAGTGGAGATTCTTCAGTCTGTTCAATGGTAATATAAACCCAAATAAATTAGAAATAAAGGAAAAAAATGAGATTAGAAAAAATAATTGCAGAAGCTTTGAAAAATGTTGACAATGATAGATACCTACTTGCAAAAGCAGTTGGTAAAAGAGCAGATGAGCTTAGTAGAGGTGCTGCACCACTAGTGGATATGGATATCAAAATATGTAAGGCTACTGATATTGCCTTGAGTGAGATCGCTGAGGGAAAACTACGAGTCTCTATAGATCTTTAAAATATTTAATTAAAAAGTATAATTTTGACAGATTTTCTAAAACAAGTAAAAGATATTCACACGATAGATGCTGCTATTGATTTACTAAAAGAGCAGATAGATATTACTCCTAGCATACAAGACGCTCTTGATTTATCTATAAAGTTACATGAAAATCAGTTTCGAAAAAGTGGTAATCCATATGCAGTACATCCTATAGCAGTTGCTGCTATGACAGCCTCTTTTAGTGATGATGAGACTATGGTTGTAGCTGCTTTGCTGCATGATGTGATAGAGGATACTGATTACCCAATCGAAGATTTAGAAAAAGTGTTTGGTGGAGATGCTACACATATCGTAGAGGGTTTGACAAAAATAGTTGCCTTGAGAGATGAGAAACTCATATCATCTGATAGCAATGAGAGAATACACAGTTCTGCTCTAAGCTTTAGAAAAATGCTTATAGCATCTACAGAAGATGTTCGCGTCTTGATCATCAAACTATGTGATAGACTACACAACATGTTAACCCTAGATGCCCTTCCTCATCATAAACAGCAGAGAATATCAGAAGAGACACTAGTTGTCTATGCACCTATAGCACTTAGGCTTGGAATCGCACGGATAAAAAATGAGCTAGAGGATTTAAGCTTCAAATACATCTATCCAGAAGAGTATCAAAAGATAGATAAATACATTAGCTCCAATGATCAAAATCTCCACTTCAAACTAAATGCTTTTATAGACAAGGTAAAAAACACACTTCATAAAGCTGGCTATCACTGGGAAGAGTTTGAAGTGATTGGCAGGGTCAAACACTACTACTCTATCCACCTGAAGATGCAACGAAAAGGAGTAGGTATCGATGAGGTACTTGACCTACTTGCTATTCGTGTTATACTCAAAGAGCCTCTAGAATGCTATGAAGCTTTAGGTGCATTGCATCTAGAGTTTACCCCGCTTATATCCAGATTCAAAGACTATATCGCACTGCCTAAAGACAATGGATATAAGACCATTCATACTACACTCTTCAATGAAGAGGGCATAGTAGAAGCACAGATAAGAACAAGTGAGATGCATCATCTAGCAGAGTATGGAGTAGCAGCCCATTGGAAGTACAAAGGTGGTACGGAGCATGTCAATCTGGAGTGGCTAAAGAGTCTAAACTATCAAAATGAGTCTGTAGAGGAGTTTTATGAGCTTGCCAAGAGTGATCTTTTCTCTGAAGAGATATCTGTATTTTCTCCACAGGGTGATCACTTTACACTACCAAAAGACTCTGTTGCTCTAGACTTTGCATATGCAGTACACTCTGAGATAGGTGAGACTTCTACCGGGGCATTGGTCAACAAAGAGAAAGCATCCCTACTGACAATCCTAAAAAATGGTGACATTGTAAAAGTCATCACAGATGGCAATTCTAGAATGCATTGCTCTTGGGAAAGTACAGTGAAAACTTCCAGAGCCAAAAGTGGTATACGGGCAAGATGTAGAAAAAGACTTAGAGAGGTAGATGAGTATACGGGTTACAATATACTAGCAACGTTATTTAATAGACAGCCATCATATATACGACAGATTATAGAAGCAGATAAAACCGATAGTACTATATTTCGTGTACCACAATTAGTAGATACTCTCAAAGAAAAAATAAGTAGGATATCTAAAAGTGCGAAGATAAAAGAGGTTCGTTTCTGGGAGATGCTGAAACGAGGATATAAAACACCACAATACAAAAAGTTAGAGCACTTTACATTTTATACTAACAAAACAATAGAAGCAGTTGAATTTGATCACTGTTGTCATCCAAAAGTCAGAGATAGTATAGTGGCATTTTATAAGGATAACAAGGCTATTATTCATCATAAATTATGTATGAATGCATATGGTAATATCATCTCAGGAGAGCCAATGCTTTTCGTACATTGGAATAACAATGATATGTCACAATATAGACTGATAATAAGCCTACCTCACCGGATAGGCGAATTGGCAAAGCTATTAGTAAAGCTCTCTACAATGAGACTGAATGTTACTGGTATTG
>DAOUPF010000391.1 GCA_030626265.1 Sulfurovum sp. | reverse complement strand
TTGTCCACCAGCTAGACAACCTCTGCTTCAGAGTGTTAAAGTAAGCACATTTCCTGAAAATATCCGTAGCCAGTGTCCTAAAAGTATACGGTTCAAAGGTAAGATCAAAGTCCGAAGAGCGGGTGTGATTAAGTATCGCTTTGAGAGAAGCAACGGTACGCATACAGAGGAGAAAGAGCTTCGTGTTAGAAGAGCAGGTACTTACGATGTTACTACAAAGTGGCGTCTAAGAAGAGATACTCGTGGATGGGTACGCCTGAAAGTTACTTCACCAGAACGAGTAGTTTCAAGAAAAGCAAACTTTTCCTTAAGTTGTATACCAATACGACCTGAGCCTCCTATAGTAGAGCCTTTGCGTATTTCAGAGTTTAGGTTAGAAGCAAATCCTGAACTCCCAAATATATATAGAGGGGATTGTCCTAAAACAGTTAACTTTCATGGAGAATTCTTTGCTTCTAGAGCTGGTAATATTCGTTATCGTTTTGTTAGAAGTAATGGAGTAGTGGGTGAGACTCATATAATCCGTAGCACAAGAGCAGGCTTTTATAGTGCTGAACATAACTGGAGAGTTGATCATGACACTAGTGGATGGGCACGGATGGAGATATTGAGTCCCGTTAGATTACGATCCCAGAATGCTCCATTTGAAGTTCAGTGTACACCAGAGCGAGAACTAGAGCCAGAACGGACTAATCTAAAAGTATATGTAGATGCACCTACAAGTGCAACTGCAGGAGAGGAATTAAGAGATAGAGTAAGACTCATCGTACGAAATCATGGACGTACAAGTGCTTTAGGGACTATTGATGGAGATGGCTACAAGGTCGATCTAATCTTATCTAAAGATAGAGCATCACCTAGAAGATTTGCTAGCTATAGTGAATATTATAGAGATGATGTATTGCTCAAAGGGGGTAGAATTAGTGTTACAAAAACACTACCTGCAGGGGTATCAAGAACATACCTACCTGGAGCAAAAATACCAAGTGATACACCATCAGGAGCTTACTATTTATGTGCTAGAGTTGATCCTGGAAATGTAATTTTAGAGAATAATGAGATAGACAATCTTAGCTGTACAAAGATACGAATACTATCACATCTACAAGTCGATAATAATGAAATAGAAATACCTACTAATAGAGTTGATAATAATGATAGTGATGGACTGTCTGATGCCGATGAGATGAAATTACTCATACGGTTTAGACCCTACTATAAATTTAGTGAATCAGAAGAGTATTTGCCAGCAGATGCACTATATCAATTACAGCATGCAACCATAAGAGAAGGTAAGGTATTGGATGGAAAACCTCTATTTTTACAACCTAATACACTCACTGACTGTGCAGATATTACAGAAGATCCTATGAAGATGCTAAGATGTGATAACAATTCACTAGACCTTCTAGGTAAGATGAGCCCAAGTGCCTCAGCCTTGGATTTGAATGATACTATACGCAATGATTCAGGAAATGGAAAGTTAAATGACTGGGATAGTGTCATATCCTCTAGTCCAGGTCTCTATGGACATGTAGTTGAGGATGGCGCTCTTATTAAGATTGAGTACTGGCAATTTTTCCCATATAGTAAATCAGATAATGTAGGCTTCTCTCATGAAGGAGATTGGGAAACTGTGCAGCTCTGGTACAATGATGTGACTGATAGCATTGTAGGAATTTGTCACTGGGTAGATAAAGCAGCTATCTGCTTTGACATGAATGGGGTAAAACAGACTAGTACTATCAATGATTTTACTTACTATCAAGGTGAGAATAATCAGACAATTACTACACTTTTGGCTAAAGATTTGGAAACAAATAGATATCCTACAGTTTATCAA
>DAOUPF010000350.1 GCA_030626265.1 Sulfurovum sp. | reverse complement strand
GCAGGGCTTTTTCTGACATTACCCTCTAAAGGTTCTATGATACCTAGAGGGTCGTTGTATAATATCTGTATACCTAAGTCTGAATCTGTACCTACCCACTTTATACCATCCCATACATCTTCACCAAGTACAGTACCATAGGGTATATTCTCTACCTCTGGCTCATATAACTCCATAGTAGTCTGACCATTATGTTCTGATACTATCTCTATCTGTCTCTCTAGATAATGTATAGCCTTATTCAAGTCCTCTACTCTGTTACCTTTCTTACGAAGTATATACTTAATAGCATTACCCTCGTAGAAGTTTAGCTCATGGCTATCAATGATATGCCACGGCTGTATAACATTCTTATTATAGTGGTCTCCACCTACCTGCTTCTTTAGTGCATCTGTCATCTGCTCTCCTTAGTAGTACTTACTGTAGGTACAGACCGCCAATTTATGTTACCAGTCCTGTCACCTACCCATGCTTGCTGTAGCACTTTTGTCTCTCCCGTATCGAGCCATCTAAGCACATTAGAAGGCTCGAATATCTCTAGATTATAAGGCATTAGTAGTACTTAGCTATGAGTCTTCTCAACCCACGTCTAAGCCTATATACATCTGTCACAGCTTCTAGTGTGATTATCTCATCAATAATAGCTACTATAGGCTCTCTGGCTATCTGTGCTGACAGTTCAGCATTAGTAGCATCCTGCATTAACTCATCCTTATCTGACCACTCATCTATAAGTATGTCAAATTTATTTAGTATTACTATAGCTCTCTCTGGTTCTATACGTTTAGTACGTCCAGTCATATAATGGTAAATCATAGGACTAGTTACACTTAACATAGTGTATAAGTCCTTAAGCTTCATATTCTGCCCTACCTCTCTATAGATAGGGTCTGTCTTCCTACCTAGTAGAGAGGTTATAGCTACATCAAGGGATAGTCTTATCATGTTTAAAATCCTTTCGAGTCTCTTCTCTAGTACACTCTCTATTATTAGATGGCGGTGTCCACAACACTAGTCCTGCCTCTGGAGTCCACTGGTCCATTCTAACACATCTCATAGTAGCTAAAGCCTCTTCAATAGACTGGTCTTTAAGTGCATACTGTTTGACTACTGCTACCCATAACTCTCTATTCTCTGTTAATCCCGCTAGTGCTTTATCTGCACCTTTAGCACCTACTCTGAATACACCTCTTAAGCCATCACTAGTATCTCCCATGATAGTCTGTAAGTAAGGGAACACCTTTAGTTCATGTTGTGTATGCTCTACCCACTCTTTCTTACCATAGTTATAAGCATACTCTAGTGAACCTAGTACATCCTTATCTAGTGCGGCTACAATGTGACCTTGTCTACCATAGTATACACAGACATCATCTGCCTCTACTCCAGAGATACATATAGTATTCTCTAATCCAAATACATATTCATATATGTCGTTTAGTCCCTCTGGTACTTCCATACCTGATCTGTTAGCTTTATAACCTTTAACTACTGGGTCTGTTACATCTCCCATGACGTTATATCTAAAGTTATCAGCTAGACCCTTACATACCTCATGCTTACCTTTAACAGTAAGTACTAGTACTGGTATAGGGTTTACATCACTATGCTTAACTCTAATTGCCTTGACTACCTCATTGACCATAGAGTGAAATACTATAGCCATGTTTACTATGTGATTACCTGCCTCTGCTGTATCTAGTTGTATATCATCGTCTTCTCCGTCTACCTCTATAGCCTCTGCCTCTGCTAAACTATCGTCTGGCTTCTCTGCCAAATGACTAGCTCTATAGAGAATAGAGTCTGCATCTATGTATATTGTTTTAACCATATTGTTACGCCTCCTATAATTACTATAACTACTATGAACACCATGTCCACTAGCACCTCTGTTTTGTCCCAGTTACCTCTATAGGTCTTCCAACCTATTCTCTCTAGTAAATCATTCATTTATTTCCTTTATAAAGGTTCTATGCTCTCTAGTGTTTTTCACCCTAGTATACCCGTCTGCTAGTAGTATAGCCTCCTTTACATCTAGGTTATGTACAGCATCCTCCATAGTATACCCAAATATAGGTTCTGGAGAGCCCTCAGAGCATCCTCTAAACCTATTGTGCCTTATTATCTCATCATAATCTGGACTACTACTAGTAGTAGCCCTCAAGTCTATTTCCATCTTTTACCTATATCCACATCAACTCCCATAGGTAGCTCATGGTAGTGAAACAGAGG
>DAOUPF010000046.1 GCA_030626265.1 Sulfurovum sp. | reverse complement strand
TTTTGACCCAAACTGCCCCATTTTCTGCTACTGCAAATTCTGCTTTGATGATGGCTAGATCTACATCATCTAGAGTGTGTGGGTCATCTGTGGTATTGGTGTCTTTTGTACTGTTTGAGTAATCAGTTGCGGTGGAGACGATGACAGATAAATCTTTATAACTCCTAGCTACAAAATCATCTACTCTCTCACTCCCAAGCCATATAGCATTGCCACCTACAGAGGATAGAGCAGTACTAAACTGCTCCTCTTTGTTGGGGTAGCTCATATGAGGTATATTAGTATCAGGTAGTTCCATGCTAGTAGAGAGCGGTATATTTTTGTGGATATTTGCTAGTATAGCTTCTCGAGAGCTCATGATTTCTCCTTTTGTTGTTGTCTGTATAGCTCTTTGAAGCTATTTTTTGGGAACTTTGGTAGCTCTCTTCTCTTACCCCAGACATTTGCTTTGGAGTATAGTAAAGCTCTTGGGATTTTGGGTACTATTTTTCTAGCCATTTTTCCAGTAAAGTCTAAAAGAGACGGATGTTTCATAAGCCAAGTTGCCACTCTCAATATAGTATGTTTTTTTAATCCTAGCAACCCTTGTGCTACTACACTCTGGCGATGTTTATATAGCTGATTGTGTAGATTTATCTGTACTGGGCAGACATTGGTACATGAAGCACATAGCGTACAGGCAAAAGGTAGAGTTTTGTTAGTTCGTAGGTCTTTACTAGCCCCAAGTGTCGAACCTATAGGTCCAGGAATTGTGTATCCATAGCTATGCCCTCCACTTCTCCTATATACTGGGCAGGTATTGATACACGCTCCACATCTGATACAGTGTAGCGACTGTTTAAAATCCTCATCTGCTATGATATCTGAGCGTCCATTATCTACTATGACTATATGCATCTCTCCACCCTCTACTGGAGCATGGAAATGAGAAGTATATGATGTGATGGGCTGACCTGTAGCACTCCTAGCTAGTAGTCGTGTAAATATAGACAAGTCCTTTAGTCTAGGGATTATCTTCTCTATGCCCATGCTTGCTATGTGTAGCTTGGGTAGACTTGTGCCTAAGTCTGCATTGCCCTCATTTGTACATACTACCACACCACCTGTTTGGGCTATACCAAAATTGACTCCTGTTAGAGAAGCATCAGCACCCAAGAACTTCTCTCGTAGATGTACTCTGGCTACTCTTGTGAGATAAGTAGGGTCACAGTTATCCTTCTCTGTATCTAGGAACTTCTCAAATGTCTTTCCTACAGCCTCTTTTTTGAGATGAATGGCAGGTAGGACTATATGTGATGGTGGCTCATCTCGTAGCTGGACTATCCTCTCACCTAGGTCTGTATCTATCACCTCTATACCGTGGCTCTCTAGATATGGATTTAGGTGGCACTCCTCTGTGAGCATGGATTTGCTCTTGACTAGCTTTGTTGCACCTTTGTCTATAAGAATCTTTAGTACTATCTCATTGTGTTCTTTAGCATCTTTTGCCCAGTGTACATGTATGCCTTTGTCTTTGGCATTTCTCTCAAACTCCTCTAGATAATAGTCCAACTTTTCTATAGTATGAGTCTTGATCTTTTTGGCAACCTCTCTTAGCTTCTCCCACTCATCTATGCCATGAACAGCCAAGTCTCTATTTTCTCGTACAAACCATAGTGCTCTGTCATGCCATTTCATATTTTCATTGTTTGCTATAAACTTGGCTGCTTTTTCAGGATGTCCCATATCACTCTCCTGCCAATATCTGTGCTATATGCATAGTCTTGATAGGTAGTTTGTCCCTATCAATGATGCCTTGCATATGCATCAGGCAGGACATATCCACACCAGTCATCACCTCTGCACCAGCACTTAGGTGGTCAGCTACCCTATCTATACCCATGGCAACACTCACAGCTTCATTGGTCACACAAAATGTACCACCAAATCCACAGCACTCATCATTTCTCTTTAGAGTCACGAACTCTATATCATCTACAAGGCTTAGGATTTTTTGTACTTTGGAAAACTCTGGCAAGTTTCTCTCACTCATACTAGCAAGTTCCAGCTCTCTATGTCCATGACAGCTATTATGTATACCTACTTTATAAGGAAAAGAGGCATTGAGGCTCTCTGGCTTGATAACATCATGCAAAAACTCTACCAGCTCATAGATATGAGTCCGTAGATGTTCAAAACCATCTTTTCCATCTAAAAACTGAGCATAGTTTTCTCTCACCATAGCGACACAACTACCACTGGGAGATACTATATAATCATACTTTTAAAATATCCCAAGAAATCTATAAGCAAGCTCTCCAGCCTCATGAGCACAGCCTGTATTTGCCATAGGTTGCCCACAGCAAGTCTGATCAAAAGGATACTCTACATCCAAGCCCAGATTTTCCAACACTCTCAGAGTAGCCATAGAAGCCTCAGGATAAAGCTCATTCATAAAACATGGTATAAAAAGTCCTATTTTCATTCCACTCTCCTAGGATTTATATATACTATTTTATCCTATTTGTATAATATATATATGACAGTATATATTTATAATTTATAGCCTTTGGGATGCCAAAAGTATATTGTACAGCTGTGCAGGATGCAAATCATTCTCTTTTGCTATTTTCTTGAAGTTTGTATCCGAAGATGCTTCTATATCATAATGCTTGAGATGTTTTATAAACTTAGACAAATCCATTCTATACTCTTTAGATAATCTTTTTAGAGACTTTTGTGCTATACCTATAGGCAAATCTGTTGGAAGGTCAAACTTTGTTGATTTTGACTTGATGATTAGATATATATCTTTAGGGCTGAGGTCATACTCTGATGCGATAGATTTTAATATATCTTTTGTTGACTTTAAGGTGATATTCTCTTTTTCCAATTTTTTTATAGCTTTATTAATATCTATAGAGGTCAATATGCAGAAGTCCTCAAATGTTGAATACTCAGCATATCCAAATGGTGGATTTCCACTATCTAGTGAATTCATTGCTTTTACGCCATTACCGATATTTACAAGGAAACTAAAAGGGAGGGTCATAGTGATAGTACCAGCAGAAAATAGTGCAACAACTATCAATGATATATTGAACTCTTTTGTAAATATTACTAGCTCTTTTTTCTTCTTTAGATATGCTTTTATGGGTTTCCAGTTGAAGTATATATGCCATACTATCAAAAATAGAAATAGTATACCTAGATTGATATGGAGATTATCCCACTGCTGTTTATCCAGTCCTAGAAATTTCCAGTCTGTCCAAGATGTCACTCCTCTATCTGGTACAAAGTACAGTACTCCACTAGATACTGCCAATACTATAAACGAAAGCATGGCAGATAGTGATACAAATCTTTGATATTTCATTGGGATTACCTCTTATAGTTGTTAATATATCAGATTATACATACCCAATATATTAATCAACTTAAGCCCCTATGATTTACTTTTTAGACTTCTTCTTGGATTTTTTTGCTTTCTTACTTTTCTTCGAAGCAGCTTTTTTATCTGCTTTTTTCTTCTTCAGCTTTTTCTCCGCTTTCTTAGTTACTTTTACTAAAGCTTTTTTTGCTTTTTTCTTCTCGTCTTTTTTCGTCTTCTTAGCCATGGTATTCCTTTTTCTTTGATTTTTTAGATAAGCATATTATAGGCTTTTTTATACTTCAATGTCAAGAGTTAATTATTTATTATTTTATTTTATTTTAAGTTATAAATCATTATTATTACTATAGTATATAGTAAATTCTCTATAACTTTTCAATAAAGGCTATATTTTACTTTTAACACTAAGGGAATAATTTTGTTAGACTTTACATCATTAAAATATAAAATTGCTATTATCTTCTTTATCCCCGCATTAGGAATGTTGTATTTTTCATCTACATATGTTAAGGAGAAGTATAATTCATTACAAAATGTTAAAATTCTTACAGAGACAATCGACTTTGGAAAATACACATCTCAACTTATTCATGAATTACAAAAAGAGAGAGGACTTAGTTCAGGTTTTTTAGGAAAGGGTGATTTTAACTTTGTAGGTTCACTTAAAAAACAGAGAATCCTTACTGATAATGCATATAATATTTTTTTAGACCATCTCTCTCTTAACACTATATCTAAGACTGAAAAATTATCTTTAAAGATCAAAACATCATTGAGCTTCTTACAAGAGTTACCTAGCTATAGAGAAAAGATTGATACTAAAGATATATCCTTTTATAAAGAGGTTAAATTCTATTCTTCAACTATTGATTCTCTTATCTCTAGTATCCCACAGCTTAACAGAACCTTTTCTTCCATGGAGATATCAAATAATCTTGAGGCACTCTTTTCTCTTCTATATATGAAAGAATATGCAGGAATCGAAAGAGCATTTCTAACAAATATCTTCTCTTATGACGCTATTACAGCAGAACAGTTTAAAGATATTCAAAAACTCATAATACAACAGAACATATATTATAATAAATTTATTGACTATTCATCAATTAAAAACTTTTACAATTATCAAAAGAAAATATCAACCTCAATTATAGAAAAATTAAAAATCTATAGGGAAACAATATTACTATCAAAAAAAGCATTTAAGACAGACGCTATGTCGTGGTATAGCTTTTCTACTAATCGAATCAATAAATTAGATCTAATAGCCAAAGGGCTTATGCAAGAGATTTTAGATAATGGTAACAATATAAAAGTTGATTCAAACATAGCACTATTTATTAGTGCTCTACTTTGGTTGTTTTCATTAATCGCTCTTTTTACTTTGAGTTTAATTTTGAGCAAACTAATACATCGTGAAGAGAAAAATATCAGGGATTTACATAAACAACATAAACATTATACTACACTAGCTAATATGTCTGAAAATATCATCTATTTGGATAATGAGAATGATTTATACAGCAGTTTATGTAGAATCTTAGTACAAATCAGTAAATTTAAAGTTGCATGGATTGGCATTGTTGATGATAAAAAACAGTCTATTATTCCACATGTCGCTAACAATATCTCTATAGAAAGACTAGCTCAGGTTAATTTTAGTACCTCCCCAAATCAAGATAGTACACTAAAGGCACCCGAAAAAGCTTTTTTAGCAAGAAGTTATATTATACTTGGGAGAGATGAGTTAAATTTATCTTTAGAATGTAAAGAAATATTAGGAATTAGCATAACTTCAGTTGGTGCATTTCCAATTTATAAAGATAATAAAATTATTGCTATCTTAACACTTTTTAGTGAAAATGAAAATGTTTTTAATATAGAGTTAATTGACTTGATTGAAAAGATGTTAAGAGGTTTATCTTTTGCTATAAATAAAATAGAAGGTCAACGATTACAACTGCTTACCAAAGAGGATTTGAGGATATCTTCTTATGCCTTTGAGTCTCATGAAGCTATGGCAGTCACTGATATTAATGCCAATATTATCAAAATCAATAAAGCCTTTACCGATATCACAGGATACAGCGAACAAGATGTAATTGGTAAAAACCCTAGAGTCTTGCAGTCATCTAAACATGATAAATATTTTTATCAACAGATGTGGGAAGATCTTAAAACTTTAGGTAAATGGAAAGGTGAAATCTATAACAAGAGAAAAAATGGAGAGATATACCCTGAAATGCTCTCTATTACAGCTATAAAAGATGAGAATGATACGATAACTAACTATATAGCTCAATTTGTAGATATATCTTATATCAAGAATGCTCAAGAAGAGGCAGAGTACAAGGCTCAACATGATGCCTTAACAGGAATATCAAATAGAGTAAAACTACTTAAAGATACAGAGTATGCTTTCAATATAGGAAGACATACAAAGATACAACACGCCTTTATGTTCTTAGATATAGATGATTTCAAAAGGATAAATGACTTTCATGGTCATAATATTGGTGATTTAATACTCATAGAAATTGCATCACGTCTTAATATGTCAGTACGAGAAAGTGATATTTTAGCTCGTTTAGGAGGAGATGAGTTTGCTATTATTGCGATGGAACTTGATACAGATGAACATGTTGCAGCAAAAAAAGCGACTATTTTAGCGGAAAAAATTAAACTAGTTATGAAAGAACCTATTATTATAAACTCTCAATCATTTGATATTACATTTAGTATAGGTATCAAAATCTTTCCAGACAATGAAAAGACTCCACAAGAGGTTATAGGTCATGCTGATATTGCTATGTATCAAGCAAAAAAATTAGGACGCAATCAATTTTCATTTTATGACCAGGAACTGGATATTGAGTCTAAACAATTTATCATTATGGAAAAAGACCTTAATCATGCAATAAAAGAGAATGAATTTGAACTGCATTATCAACCAAAAGTAGATATCTTAACAAATAATATACTTGGTGTTGAGGCACTCATTAGATGGAATCATCCAACAAAAGGTACTATCTATCCAGATGATTTCTTAAATATTGCCAATGATACAAGACTTATACATAAAATTGGAAACTTTGTTATCGATGAGGCATGTAAACAGATTTCTCTTTGGCAAAATGAATTCAAAGATTTCAACTATAGTATCTCTATAAATATTAGTGCTAATCAGTTTCAAAAAGATGAATTCACTACATATATAAGGTCATGTATTTACAAATATGACATTGATGCATCATTGCTAGAACTAGAGTTATTAGAAGATACTCTTATTGGAGATACGGAGAAAGCAATTAAAAAAATCCATATACTTAAAGCTTTGGGTATTAAATTTTCTATTGATGACTTTGGAACAGGATACTCATCAATGACTTACCTTCAAAGGTTGCCTGTTGATAGTATCAAAATTGATAAAAGTTTCATCATGGATCTTAACTCTAAATCTAATCAAGAGATTGTTAAGATGATTATTAATTTTACAAAAATATTTAATTTAAATGTAGTTGCAGAAGGTGTTGAGAACGAGCATGCCTTAGATTTCTTGAAAAGAAATAATTGTGATATGTATCAAGGATACTATTTTAGCAGACCTTTGAATTTGAATGATATTACAAAGCTGCTAAAAATGCAGTAAAATACTTTTACTGCACTATCACCTCAATCTCCCCATCAACAACATCGAACTTCACATAGCTACCCTCTACAACTCTATCCTCTAGTATCAACTCTGCTAATCTATCTTCTACGACTTCGTGTAAGGCTCTTTTTAATGGTCTAGCCCCATATACAGGGTCAAAGCCAGCATCTGCTATATATGCCTTGGCACTTTTACTTAGAGTGATGGTGATATCTCTCTGAGCTAGTTTGGCTTGGATACTTTTGAATAATATATCCACTATGCTAGTGATTGCTTCTAGGTCTAGAGGGTTAAATATAACCTGCTCATCTAGTCTATTTAGAAACTCTGGCTTGAAGCTTCGTTTTAGCTCTTCATTTACCGCTACTCTTCTGCTCTCTTTGTCCGTGATAGTCATAATCTTATCTGATGCTATGTTGGATGTCATGATGATGATAGTATTTTTAAAATCTACTGTCACACCTTTATTATCTGTTAGCCTACCATCATCAAGCACTTGTAGTAAAGTATTGAATACATCTGGATGAGCCTTTTCTATCTCATCAAAAAGCACTACTGAGTATGGCTTCCTTCGTACCGCTTCTGTAAGCTGTCCCCCCTCCTCATAACCTACATATCCTGGAGGTGCACCCACAAGACGGCTTGCTGCGTGTTTTTCCATATATTCACTCATATCTATTCGTATCAGTGCCTTCTCACTATCAAATAGGAACTTGGCAAGAGTTTTCGCCACTTGAGTTTTGCCCACACCTGTAGGGCCTAAGAACATGAAGCTACCAATTGGGCGATTCAAATCACTAAGCCCAGCTTTGTTTCTCTTGATAGCCCTTGATACAGCTTTTAATGCCTCATCTTGTCCTACTACTTCCTCTTTGAGTATACTCTCAATCGCTAGTATCTTCTCTTTTTCTCCTTGGAGCATTTTGTTGACTGATATACCTGTCCAGCGACCCACTATACTAGCTATCATCTCCTCATCTACAGAGTTTTTCAGTAGTGTACCTTCACTCATCATCTGCATCCATTTATCCTCAAGAGCTGTTAGTTTTTGCTCCTCTTGAGGTATCTGACCATGCTCTATCTCAGCTACTTTTGAGAAGTCTCCTTCT
>DAOUPF010000241.1 GCA_030626265.1 Sulfurovum sp. | reverse complement strand
CAACCACATTATCTAGCTTAATGCATATAACTTTATTCTTAGTTCTCATCTATTATGCAGCTCTCACATTGCTAAGACTCTCACAGAGGAAAAGACCTTTAGCCGATGCCACAGTCTGGTTTTGGCGTATAGGTATGGGTAGCCTGATTATCAGTATGTCTCTTTTGCTTTTCTATAGTTTCATACCTAGTCACATGATACTCGAATTTAGTATCATACTATTCATATCTTTTGTGCTTAGTGTTCTGTTTGCTATGTTCTACAAGATAGTACCATTTCTCACATGGTTCCATCTCAACTCGCAGGGTTACTTCGCCGCCCCTATGATGCATGAAGTCATACACCCAAAGACTGCCAAAAAACATATGTGGATACATATAGCTACTATTGTGAGCTTTTTACTGTCCACTCTATGGTCACAGTTGATTATCTTGTCAGGACTTTTGATGATATTGTCCTTTGGCTGGGTAGGATATCAAGTGATACATGCACTTAGACTCTATAAAAAAACTCAGGAGACTGGGGAGCGGTTTGAATTTGATATGGGGATTGAAAATAAGTAAATTTTAACTTATTTTTAATATCTCCCTCACCACTTCCCTGTCATCAAAATCATGCTTCACACCTCTGATCTCCTGATAAGTCTCATCACCTTTGCCAAGTATGAGCAATACTTCATCTCTCTCCATGCTCTCTATAGCCATCTTTATGGCTAATCTTCTATCTGGTGTAGCTGTGACATTCTCTTTGCCATGCAGACCTACCAGTATATCCTCTAGTATCATCTCTGGTACTTCATCTCGTGGATTATCGCTAGTGACGTATATCTTTTTGGCAAATCTACCAGCCACTGCTCCCATACGAGGTCGCTTCTCTTTGTCACGATTGCCGCCAGCTCCAAATACTACTGAGATATCTTTGTCTTTCATGGCATTGAGCACTTGGTACATCCCATCATCAGTATGTGCAAAATCCACTATGATGAGTGGCTCACGACTCACCACCTCCATACGCCCCGACACCCCTGCAAAATTTTCTACTACTTCACATACTTCTGCTAGAGTTTTACCTGTGAGCATCACTACTGAGCCAACTGCCGCCATGAGATTAAAGAGATTGAACAGTCCCACCATAGGTGAATGAAATGTCTCCTCTTGCTCGGCATACTTCACACCAGTGGTCAATCCATGCAACATAGCAAATGCCTGTACCTTAAATGTAGCAGGCTCATCTACCCCATAACTCTGTGCATTTTTAGGGTTATATGTGATACTCTTGATATCATCTTTGTTGAGTAGTTTGGGAGTGTCATCAGCAAAAAATAGACTCTTTACCCGTCTATACTCCTCTACCGTGCCATGATAATCCAAATGATCTCTAGTGACATTTGTATGCACTTTCAATGCAAACTCTATACCCTCTATCCGATTCTGATCTATAGCATGAGAGCTAACCTCCATGATAAAGTAGTTACACTCATGCTCAACTGCCCATCTCATATGCTGCAGAATATCAAAGATAGATGGAGTAGTCATTGCCTTGTCTTCTAGTCTCTCTTCACCTACGAAAAAACCTCGAGTACCTTGTAATGCTGGCTTTTCTCCTAGATCTAGCAAAAATGAGTATATAGAAGCAGTCACTGTAGTCTTGCCATTGGTACCTGTCACCCCTACTACTCTGAGTTTATCCAAGCCCCACTGCTCTATGAGCTCTGTGGGAGATATAGTCTCTGGCTTATTCTCTAGCTTATCATAGTACTTGATATTTTGCGCTGTTAGTAGAAATAGTGTACTATCATCTAGTGAATTGGTATCATCAGTGAGGCTATCAAAGCCTCTAAAATCAAATGGAATTTTCATATTTAGTCTTTGTCTATGAGATTATAAAGTGCATATACATCTTGGTTCGTACCAAAGTTGCCTGCTATGGAGTCTAGATATTTTAATGCTATGTCTTGGTAATCAGCAGCTATAAGGCGTTTTATGAAATCCATAAAATCACCTTTGTTTGTTATGATAACTTTTGTAGAGAACATTATATTCTCAAAAGCCTCTCTAAAGTCACCCTTCTCTTCAATCAAAGCTAGAAAATCTTCATAGCTTATACCATTTTGATACTCTATCTGATCTTTGATAGCACCATCAAGTTGCTCTTGTACTACTATCCGTGTTGCATATATAGTTTGTAATAGCTCATCTATGATAGCTTCTGCATCATCGCTAGAGTCTTTGATAGCTTGATAATAGTCAAATAGAGCCTGTGCATCATCATCAAGATCAAATCCCATATCACTCAAGTATGCACCAACTTTGGCATCTTTTAGTTGTGGATAGTCTTTTAGCAACAGTCCATATATCTTGAGTGCATTTGTGTAGTCTTTATTTAAAAACTGATCCTCTGCACGTTGTAATAAAATATTTTTACTTGTCATTATAACCCTTATTAATACCCATATTTTAACATAAGTCTATTAATATGATCACACAAGTATCTATAACAAACTTCTATAGCTTCTACTTCTTGATGTAAGTTACAAACTCATTATCACTTATTTTTTTTAGATGCACTTCATATCCTGATTTTATAAACTCATCTATCAATGGCTCAGGCTGGAAGTCAGCTATTACACTTAATATCTCACCTTCTCTTAGGCTACGCATTATATTGTAAGACTCTGCTAATGGGTTTTGCTCTTTATCTAAAGACTCATTGGCATTCAATACATAGACTGGCTCTTGCAATGCCCAATCTGGCACTTCACTCTCATCTATATATGTATCATCTATACTGATATTCAGAGGCTCTTGACCAACAGCAACTCGCAACTGATTTAGTAGATCCATAGGATCCATCCCCCCAACTATAGCAGCTTGTCTCACTCCAGCCACCTTTGCGAGTGTTCTTCTCAAGACTGGATTATTGAGCTTTTTAAATTTTGGATTTATATCCACTAATATATCTTTCATTCCATCATAGTTATTTAGTAGCTCTGATATTTTAGTCTCTAATGTTATCTCTTGCACTTTTAGCCTTTATTTTGTATACATTGCTAGCATTCTACCAAAGAAGCAATAAATATATAGAAAATAAAAGTTAAAAACAGTATAAAAAGGAAGGAATAGATAAAAAGTAAAATAAGTTGGGGGATTAAAATAAATAGTTTATGTCTCAAGATGGCACTGACCTACGTTTCCACAGACGTAGCCTGCAGTATTATCGGCGATGGGAGGCTTGACTTCCAGGTTCGGAATGGAGCTGGGTATGACCCTCCCTCT
>DAOUPF010000371.1 GCA_030626265.1 Sulfurovum sp. | reverse complement strand
GTTATTTTACCAAATGATATAGCATTATTAGATTTATGTATAAAATCCCTCTCAAAGCCGTATGCACCGCCAATGAAGAAGTTGACAACACCTCTATCCTTAAGCAGATTTGAAAAATCATGACTATCTACCTCTTTTGAAACTGGATCTAGAGCTACTGAATACCCTGATGAGAGATATCTGTCTAAGCCAATGCTATACTGTTTTTGTGCAGCTGCAGGAGAAATATCATGTGCTTTTGCTATATCTTTTGTAAATATCTCATGTATCTCAACTTGTGCAAATGCTTTGCAGCTTTTTTTATAGTGTTCTATGAGTGGAGAGTAGAGATCGTTTTTACTTTTTTTATCTATGATATAAATATTTATCTTCATTTTGACATCTTTCTATAATACTCTTTGACTCTATCATCTACTCTGATTACCCGTTGTAGATATGATGATATATCTCCTCTACTAAAGTCGATTTTGAGATTTTTGGGATCAGTAGCACGAGAGATGGCTACATAAAACTGGCTTGGAGCGAAGATATTGTTCACATCGCAGACTAGATTGTCTATACTCATGCCTTGAGATTTGTGTATTGTAACTGCGTAGGCTAGTTTGAGTGGAAACTGCTTGATGGTAGCTATAGATATCTGCTCTACTTTACCATCATCATGTACACTCATATCTAGCAGGTCAAACTCATGCCTCTCTACACGTACAAACTCATGCTCTTTCTCTACTAGTAGATACTCATCCTCTATAGCTCGTAAGAACCCTCTCTCTCCATTGACAAACTTGCCCCATTTGTTTACTGTAAAAAGCACTGGAACTCCTACCTTTAGAGTTAAGTGTTCACTGATGGGTAGTAGCTTTTTCCAGCTATCTAATCTCTTGTCATTTACTGCACCAAACTTTTCTAACCCTGCAAATATAATCGTCTCTTCTGTGTTTAGACGATTTAGGCTAGCTCTGTTCATCTGCTCTACCTCTATATTGCGTCCAAATAGGTATGTAGGTTCAGTATTGTAGACATCTTCATGATTGCAGAGACTCATCATATAGTCTGCTACTTCTTTGTCACATTGTCCTTCGCGTACTTTGGATAGTATGTGGGTGAACTCTGCATCTTGAGTTCGTTTCATCTGGGTTAGCTCTACCACTTCTGGATCTATCCTCTGCCATGCTGTACTCTCAAAGGCAAACAGCATTTCTCCAAAGAGTCCATTTCTGTTACCTTTGACTATGGGAGGTAGCTGATAAAAGTCCCCCACTAGTAAAAGCCTACCAGCATATGAGTAGCTCTCTAGACGATGGAGTATCATGTCCATCAAGTCAGTGCTGACCATAGATATCTCATCTATGACTATCAAATCAGTGGCTTTTAGTATCTTTTTGAGGTCTATGAGTCGTTTTTTGTTTCTCTTGTCGCTTTGAGATAGCTCCTCAAAATTACCAGATATTCCAAAAGCAAAAAAGCTATGTATGGTAAATCCACCTACATTTACAGCACTCACCCCTGTAGAGCCCAAGGCTACTACTTGGGCACCTGCTTTGCGGTATGATGTGATGACTTCATTGGTCAGATAGCTTTTTCCCACACCAGCCCCACCTGTGAGGAACACATCTCTAGATTCCAGTGTTTCTTTGATATGTTCTAGTGATGACACAGCTATCCTTTTTTGATAGAGTTATAGTAGATTTCAGATATCAAGGAAAGCTCTAAGATTATGATCTCTTCCTCGCACCACCATGAGAAAAGTCATGTATGATACTGATGAAGAAACCTAGAGCAAAATACCACAGATACTCTGTCCATGGTATGCCAAGTACATAATAAGCATAAGGCTCATCAGCAAGCTTCCAGTAGCTACTCCACCAAGTAGGTAGCAGTAGGTTGAACAGTACCATATATATAGCCGTAGATATCACAACTACAAGGATACCAGATACCATAGCTGGGACAAATAGGTCATTTCTGAGTATTATCATAAATATAGCAGCGATAATCATAC
>DAOUPF010000056.1 GCA_030626265.1 Sulfurovum sp. | reverse complement strand
ATTATCCTTTACCATACTCTTGTTGGTTTTATGTAACCACACATTAACTATATTCTTTTTTTCTTCTTCTGTGACACTATCAAGTCCTTTTTGTAATATACTTTGAAGTATTGGCTTATTTTCATTAGATAGATAATGTATTCCTGATGATACAAAATCCTCTTGGAATACCTCTCTAATCCCTACAAGCATGTTATTTGCGAGATAGTCAGCGACAGCCAATTGAAGATCAAACATCGCATCTACTTCACCACTATATATAAGTTTAACTGACTCATCTATATTTTTCGTTTCTATGATTTTGATATCAGGAAATTTTATCTTTATCTTTTCTATAGTTCCATAGCCTTTGAGTATGGCAAGCTTTTTATTTTTTAAGTCAGAGAAGGTTTTAATCTTAGAATTGTTTTTTACAAAAAGGCTCTCTTTTGTATACAAGTATGGCTGAGAGTATAATCCAAACTTTGCTCTCTCTTTAGTATAGTAAGCAGAGGGTAGCAAATCTATCTTATGCTCTTTAAAGGCATCCAATAATATACTCCATCTATCATGGATAATTTTTACTTTCATGTTAAGTCTTCTACTTACAAGCTTGAATACATCTCCACTGACACCATCCAATTTCTGTTCTTTTTCATTGAAAAATCCTACTGGTTTCCAAGGGGAAACTCCAATCACTACAGTATTATTTTTCAGCCATTCTTTCTCTTCAAAAGTAAGGTCAATTTTTTTATCCACTATAGCCCTACCACCATCAAGCCATTTATCTATCAGTCTATTTTTTTCTTCATCTGTTACCGCATCCATCGCTTTTTGGAAAAGGTCTCGGAGTATCGGTTGGCTTGTTTTAGTTGCAAAATTTAGATAATTTGTCATTCGTATATCTTGTATTATAGCAACATTTTCCAAAGATAGTCCATTTTGCTTCATAAGATAATTTATGACAGAAAAATCATCAATAACTGCATCTGCTTTTTTTTCTACAACAGATTTAATACAGTCCAAAACATTATCATATATATCAAGCTCAATCTCTGGATAGTACTTTGTTAAAAACCTATGCATATAGTAGTCTTTTGGGATAGCTATTACTTTACCATGTAAATCTTCTATACTATTTATATTTGGCTGATTTGTAAATATGGTTTTGGCTGATTTTATATATGGTTTAGTAAAATTAAATATATTGTCTCTACTTTCCAGTCTTCGTATATTTATGATTACATCCAACTTCTCATCTTTTAGCTGTTGCATAAACTCTGACCAAGTATATCCTTGAATATAGTCTATTTTGATACCTATTTTGCTAGCTATGAGATTCATATAATCTATAGAAAAGCCTTTTGGCACTCCATCTTCATTGTAGTTGTGCGGTGGCCAATTTCTCTCATTTTGTACTTTGACTACTGGATATCCCTCTAAAAACTTGACTTCCTCTTTGCTAAGTTTTATTTTATTTGACTGTGAATTTAATGGCTTTGCTGATAAGAGCAAGCCACACATTAACAATAATGCTATACTAATCTTGGCTATATACTTCAATTCTATTCCTTCCATTTTCTTTGGCTCTATACAAAGCAATATCTGCTTTTTCTATGAGACTTTTTGGTGTATCCATTTCACTCATCTGAACAACTCCAAAACTACAAGTTAATTTGATATCTTTTATAAATTTATAATTTGATATCGCTAGACTGAGGCTTTTAGCCACCATTTTGGCACTTTCTATGTCTGTATTTGGCAGGAGGACAACAAACTCCTCTCCTCCCCATCTAGACAGTATATCTGTTTTTCTAAGTTGCTTTTTTAGAAGACTGCTCAAACTAATCAAAACTTCATCGCCAACTACATGTCCATGATTATCATTTACAGATTTAAAATGATCCAAATCAAATAAAGTTATACTTAAGTCTGTTTTAGTTTTTTTATGCTCTTCTAAATAATATATAATATCTTTGTTGAAGGATGCTCTATTATTTACTTGGGTTAATTCATCAGTAAATGCTTGTAGTTTATATCTAGTTTTCTCTTTTGTGATAGCAGTAATTTCAGAAAATGATATTATAGTATGTTGGCTTTTGCTAACACATGTCATTGAAACTAAGAAAGTCTTGTTAGTTTGATCTCTATTGTCGCTCATAGTAACTATTCTTCTCTCTTTTGGAAGGTCCCTTATCTGCTCTATCCAACTTTCATTATCAATTTTTACTGATACAAAAGAGCCTTCATTCTCTAAAAATAGCTTACACATACAATCATGATTATCAAGACTTTTTATACCAATAAAGTTCAATATACTATCATTTAAAAATATTACCCTCATATTACTATCTAAAACCATGAGCATATTTCCTTGTAACCTAGCTATATCATTTATAATTGATTTTTGCTGATTATACTTCTCTTTTATATCAATACGAGAAATAATCTCTTTAATTTTACTATTCATCTTATCTAAATCAACAGGTTTCAATATATATCCATCTACTTGCATCTCAATAGCTTCTAGAAAAAAGGAACTCTCACTATGTGCTGTTGTAAATATAATAGACTGGTTAGGATTTATTTTTTTAATCTCTTTTACCATCTTCAAACCATTCATATTGGGCATTTTTATATCAGAGACTACTATATCTGGCATATGTTTTTTATATTGTTTTAGCCCATCTTTCCCATCAACAGCGATATAAAGATTACCCGTAGCATACCTTTCTAGAAACTGACTCAATTCAGCCCGTATCCAAGAATCATCTTCTACAAAAAGTATATCTATATTTTTCATTTTGATGGCTCTTTAAAATCCAATAAAAACAATGCACCATCTTTTTGATTAGATGCACTTATAGAAGCATTCATATTATCTTCAATAATCATTTTTGACATATAGAGTCCTATCCCTGTTCCTGCTCCATCTTTTTTAGTAGTAAAATATGCTTCAAAAATTTTATCTAAAATATGAGCTGGAATTCCTTTTGCATTATCTGCAAACATAACTGCTTTATCTTCTAAAGTAATTTTTATCCTTCGCCCATCAACTCTATTTTTCACTAATGCATCTCTAGCATTACTGACTAAACTAAGTATAACTTGCTGAAGTTCACTCCTCAATCCATATACTCTAAAATCATCTCCTTCTAAAGTATATGATATATTGTCTTTTTCTAAATATACTGATTGCATAGATAGCGTACTATCTATCGCTTCTTTAATACTAAATGTCTCTTTAACCTTATCCACTTTAAAAAAGCTTCTAAAGTCATCAATAGTTTGACTCATAAATTTGATAGTAATCTTATTCTTTCTAACATAATTTTTGATAAATACTTCATCTATTTGTCCACCATGATAATCATACTCTAGATTTTGTATACTTAAACCCAATGCATTTAGGGGCTGCCTCCATTGATGTGCTATAGCACCTATCATCTCACCCATAGCTGCAAGCTTTGCTTGTTCTTGGATAAGTTGGTGCTGTATAAGATTCTCTTCCATCTTCTCTTTTACTTTTTTTTCTAAATCTTTATTTGATTTTTTCAGAAGATTTTGTTTATATAATATGAGAAAAGTTATTGCAAATACAAAAAGTACAAAGTAAATTAAATATTCATAATTAAATGTTTCAGTAATTGTTCTATTTGCCCATCTTTCATAAATCTCTCTATGCTGCTTTTGTGATACATTTTCAAGACCTTTATCTAGTAATTTCAATAACTCTGGATTATCCTTTCTAACTGCAATTGATAGATTATATTTCATCTCAGTATATCCTGAAATATGAAGATTAGTTAATGCAAATTGATTGATAAAGTATGATGCAACAGGAAGTGTTGCTATAGTAGCATATATTTCTCCAGAAGACACCCTTTGCAGTGCTTCTAGGTAATCTACTGTCTCAACTATATTTATCTCTGGATATAAATTTTTAAGTTTTTGTATAAGACCTGAGCCTTTTTTTCTAGCTATTGTCTTATCTAATATATCTTCTATGCCACGGACAAACGGTTTATCATTTTTTGTAATAATAGCTAAACTATAGCTCAAATATGGTTTAGTAAAAAGTGCATATGCTTTTCTCTTTTTAGTTGCAATGGCTGCTGGTAAGATATCACACTTTCCTTCTGATAAAAAAAGTTGTGATTGTGTCCAACTTTTAGTAGGAATATTTTTGACTTTAAAGTTTAGGTCTTTTTCTAGCACTCTTATAGTATCAATAGCTATGCCCATCATATTACTCATATTAGAATCTTTGGCAAATTCAATAGGAGCCCAATTTGGATTGTTACACATTTTGATAGTTTTTATATTGTCAGCTGTTAAGCTTGTAAATAAAGTCATGATGAATAATGATAAATGAAGAATGACTTTAAAAGACGGCATAAAATCACTCTCCCCAATTTGTATAATTATAACAATAGTATATCTAAATCATATAAGTAATGAAATATTTAAGGCTTTAAAGCCTCTCTGGCATCTCATCTTTGAAAGCTATCTCTTCTGCTTTTGAGAGTATATCCAATGCACCAGCATCTATCATTTTAGTAGCCATTTCTATTCCCATATCATTGCAACTATCCAAAGATGCTGTTAGCTCCTCGGACATAATATTTGTACCGTTAGGATAACCAAGCATAGCTCTTAAGTTTACATTGTCACCATCTATAACAGCATTTATAGCTACAGGAGCAGAACACCCTGCACCAATCTTGGCTACAAAGTCTCTCTCTATCTTAGCACATATTTGACTGCCCTTGTCATTCAAGCTCATAGCTATCTCTCTTACTTTATCATTAGCACTAACTATCTCGATACCCAAAGATGCTTGACCCATAGGTGGAATCATAAAAGAGAGTTTTTCATGATAAGGAACATCTTTTAGGAGATCTAGTCTATACAGACCTATATATGCAAGGATAATAGCATCATACTGACCCTCAGAGAGCTTTCTTAGTCTAGTATTGACATTTCCTCTAAGATCTTTTACAGTGAGATCTGGACGCTTCTGAAGTATCTGCATTCGCCTTCGCAGACTCGTAGTACCTACTACTGCACCTTGTGGCAAGGAATCTAGTGTAGGATAAGTGTGTGATAAAAATACATCACTCTGATCTTGACGAGTAGTGATAGCACAAAGCTCTAAGCCCTCTGGTATATATGTAGGAACATCTTTAAGTGAGTGAACAGCCAAATGGGCAGTACCAGCGAGCATTTCATCTTCAAGCTCTTTTGTGAAATGACCTTTACCACCGACAAGTGCAAGTGGACGATCTAATATTTTATCACCCTTACTAGTAATCTCATTAAGCTCTACAGAAATATCAGGAAAACTTTTTTCGATCCTATCTTTGACATGATATGCCTGCCAAAGTGCTAGATTACTTGCTCTGGTTGCTATTACTACTTTATTCACTTTTACCCTTTTATTTTATGAATGCTTTATATTTTTCACGAGTATTATCATACTCACCATCAAAATATACCGTTGGAGTTCCACGAACCATCATTTGAGTCGCTTTATTCATATCATGTTTTACCGCCTCTTTTATATCTGCTTTACCTATAGCCTCTCTACTCACTACTATATTAAGTTGTTTTTTAAGCTCAGCTAAGATTTTATCTTCATTTGTCTCTTTAGCTGATATTTTTAAGCTATATACTTTAATAGCCAACTCTTTCTTACCCTCTTTTTGGAGTACTTCCATAACTCTAGTCAATACTTCTGCTACAGGGTGGAGTCTTAGTAGTGGCATATGATAGTAGTAGAATGCTATCTCATCTGGACTATTCTTAACTTCTTTTGCAACTTTTGGAACAAAATTGATACAGAATGGACACTGTGGGTCAGAGAATATAACTAATTTATGTTTTGAATTTTTACTGCCAGATATGAGATGAGCATCATCATAGTAGCTATCTGGCATACTTGGTTTGATAGTTCTTTGATAATCTTGTCCACTATTTGCATTCAGCAAGCCCATAGTAGCAAGCCCTGTTTTTTCATCTACAAATACTGTCATAGGCTCTTTTACATCTTTGCCTTTAAAAGTCAAATCAACCATAATCAAATATGCTTTCCAGTTGTTCTCACCTGGTATATCTTTTGTACTTACCGTTTTTACTGCATTTACTTTTACTTGTGTATTTTTAATCACACTGTTTCTTACAAATTTCTCTATATCAAATCCAGCTGCACCAGCCACCATAGTAGCTATTAGGCTACTCATCAATAATTTCGACATCAATGACATCATCATCTCCTTCTGTTCGTTTATAATTTTGTTTTTGTTGCGGTCTAATCTTAGCTAATAATCGTAAATAGAGTGTATACAAGAGCATTCCAACTCCCATTATATCACTCATAACACCTGGTACAATCAGCAATATAGACCCAAATAGATATGCCATACTAGCGTTGTTGGCACTTTTGAGGTCTAATTTACCCATCTGTACTGACATGATATTGCCCATAAATGCATATGGAGAGGAGCGAAGTAACACTATACCAAATAACATACTAAGCATTATCCATAACACTGAAGAGCCAAAACCTATCTCTTCGCCAACCTTCATAGAGATAAAAAGCTCTAAGAAAAATAGTGGGATAATGCCAAATATCACTATACCCTCCTCAAAACTTCATCCAATATGCTATCAGCTGATATCTCCACTTTCTCTAGACAATCTCTTACCACCAGCTCAGCTTTGCCTTCAGTCAGGTTTTTACCTACAACTACAGCTAGAGGGATGCCGATAAGCTCAAAGTCTTTCATTTTGAATCCAAATCTCTCTTTTCTATCATCCAAAAGAACAGATACACCTCTCTCTTGTAGCTCTTTGTATAGCTTGATCCCTGCTTCCATCTCTTGCTCTTTTTTGATATTTGAGATGATGATATGTACAGCAAATGGTGTACTCTCTTTTGTCCAGATACAGCCTTTATCATCATGGTTTTGCTCTATGATAGCAGCTAAGAGTCGGCTAATCCCTATGCCATAAGTACCCATTACAAAAGGTTTGCTTTTACCATTTTCATCTAGAAAATTAGCCCCTAGAGGTTCACTATATTTAGTACCTAGTTGAAATATATGCCCAACCTCTATGCCTTTTGTGTGTTTAAGATTACTCTCACACCTAGGGCATCCATCACCTATTTGAACTGCTGTAAGATCATGAAAATCTACATCACATCCTCTCAAATCAAAGCCGATATAGTGATAGTCTATCTCATTTGCTCCACATATGAGACTCCGTCCTTCTCTGAGTGACTCATCATAGACTATAGTCACTGACTCTGGCAAGTCTACAGGACCCATGAACCCAGCTATGAGTCCTACTTCTGCCAACTCATTTTCATCTACATCCACAAGCTCATTTGCACCTACTGCATTACAAGCTTTTGTCTCCTCTAGCTCGTCACTTCCACGCAGAGCAAAAAGAACTATACTCTCACTCTCATCATAAAGTGCCTTTTTTGCTACCGTCTTTACGAGATAAAAAGGGTCAACATGAAAAAATTCACTTAACTTCTGTAT
>DAOUPF010000303.1 GCA_030626265.1 Sulfurovum sp. | reverse complement strand
TATCTCTCCACCCATTCGTGCATCAAAACCAGTATCACCAAATCTCTGGGATATCTGCTGATACTGCTCTTCATTTAAAACATCATTTTTGAGTATAGGGTTTGTGCCTTCACTGTCATAGCTAGCCTCACCAGGAGACTTTACAATATATGCTTCATAGTACAATACACGCTCTAAGTCTTTCATCTTGACGCCAAGAAGTGTACCTATACGAGATGGCAATGAGCTTACATACCAGATATGAGCAACAGGGGCTACTAGATCTATATGACCCATGCGGTTTCTTCTAACTTTTTTACTAGTTACTTCAACTCCACATTTTTCACATACTACACCTTTGTATCTCATCTTTTTGTACTTACCACAGAGACACTCATAGTCATTGATAGGACCAAATATCTTGGCACAGAAAAGTCCATCTCTCTCAGGCTTTAGTGTTCTATAGTTGATAGTCTCAGGCTTTTTAACCTCTCCAAAACTCCAAGAAAGAACTTTCTCAGGACTGGCAACGCTCAGCTGTAGTGCCTCTATATCAGTTGGTTTATTTTCACTGTTGATATCAATAGGTATTAGGTTTTCTAATTGTTTACTCATTGTCAGCTCCTTCTTCTGTATTCTTCGTAGATAGCTCTGTATCAAGCCCAAGAGCTTGAAGCTCTTTTGTCAATACAAACATAGTCTCTGGCACACCAGACTCAGGCACAGACTCACCATGCGTAATAGCACGGTAAGCTCTAGCTCTACCCTCTACATCATCTGATTTGATAGTCAACATCTCTTTGAGTGTATGTGCTGCCCCATAGGCCTCTAGTGCCCATACTTCCATCTCTCCAAATCTCTGTCCACCAAATAGTGCTTTACCACCAACTGGCTGCTGTGTTACTAGAGAGTAAGGTCCTGTACTTCTAGCGTGTACTTTCTCATCAACTAAGTGGTGAAGTTTTAGCATATACATATATCCTACATTGACTCGCTCAGTCATCTGCTCACCAGTTTTACCATCAAATAGCACCATCTTGCCATCACTATCCATCTTTGCTAGCTCAAATAGCTGATCAAACTCTTTTTGTGTTGTTGCTTCAAATACAGGAGCAGCAAATTTAACACCCTTGCTCCAGTCTCGTGCATATCCCAATAGCTTCTCATCACTCATATTAGTCAGTTCATTTTTGACTGCCATTAGCTTAGCAATATGTGCTATATCTATCATCTTTGCTCGAAGTTGTGCAACAAAGTCTGCTTGTTTACTCTCAAATATCTCTTGGATTTGAGTACCAAGCTTTTTACCTATTAGCCCCAAGTGTACCTCTAGAATCTGCCCAATATTCATACGAGAAGGAACCCCTAGTGGATTTAAAATCAAATCAACAGGTGTGCCATCTTCTTGATATGGCATATCTATCTCTGGCACGATGATAGAGACGATACCTTTGTTTCCGTGTCGTCCTGCCATCTTATCACCAACTTTTAGCTTTCGCTTGGTGGCTATATATATCTTGACTAGCTTTGTAACACCATTTGGCAATATATCATCTTTTTCAAGAACTACTAGCTTCTCTTCATGATCAGTTTTGAGTCTCTTTTTTTGCTTTAGGAAGTAACTTTTGATAGACTCATACTCTTTTTGTACTTCAGCAGAATAAGCTTGTGTTACACCTTTGAGTGCAAAACGGTTGATTCCTTTAACAGTATCTTCAGAGATTTTATCTCCTGCTTTATACTCTTCTCCAGCAATGCTTACATCTTCTGCTAGCTCATTAGCAGATAAGTAAGAGACGATTCTCATCATCTCTTCTCTATCTATCATAAGTATCTGGTCATGATGCTCACCATCTAGTCTGGACTTCTCTTCTTCGTAAGCTTTGATAGATCTAGCATCTCTCTCATAACCTTTTTTTGTAAAGATTTTGATATCTACTACCACACCCTCCATAGAAGCTGCACAGTAGAGTGACTTGTTTACAACATGTCCTGCTTTTTCACCAAAGATTGCACGAAGCAATCTCTCTTCTGGAGTTGGTTTTATCTCACCTTTAGGGCTAACTTTACCTACAAGTATCATACCTGGCTTCACATAAGTACCAAGCTCAACAATACCACTCTCATCAAGATGAAGAAGCTCATCTTCACGGATATTTGGGATATCTCGAGTGATCTCTTCTGTACCATGCTTAAGCTCTCTTGCCTCTATCTCTTTCTCATAAGTGTGAACTGAAGTAAAGGTATCATCACGGATAATCTTCTCAGAAATAACGATTGCATCCTCATAGTTGTACCCATTCCAAGGCATAAATGCTACTAGAATATTTTTACCAATTGCAAGCTCACCTTTGTCCATGTTTGGACCATCAGCTATCACTTGCCCTGTAGCTACTTCTTCACCCAGCTTTGCGATAGGTGTTTGAGTAAAGGTTGTGTTTTGGTTAGTACGCATATTCTTCTCAAGCCCATAATGGTCAATGTATACACCATTATCATCTTCACCCATAACATATATGCCTTTAGCATCGACTTTCTCTATGCGTCCTGGTCTTTTAGCTTTTACTGATTCCCATGAGTCACGGCTGACTATGGCTTCCATACCAGTACCAACCATAGGAGCTTCAGTTTTGAGCAGTGGCACTGC
>DAOUPF010000416.1 GCA_030626265.1 Sulfurovum sp. | reverse complement strand
AATGATGACAAAAAAATACATCTAAAAAACTTTAAATTCATGCCAACAACTGATAAGTATATAGACAAGTGTATAGAGTGTGGATTCTGTGAACCCACCTGCCCTTCCAATGCCTTGACCTTAACACCCAGACAGAGGATAGCAGTAAACAGAGCTATGACCACTCTATCCAGCCAAGGAAAACATAGTGAACTAAAAGAGATGCAAAAGCTCTATCAGTATGATGGAGTAGAGACTTGTGCTACCTGTTCTCTATGCTCTATGTCCTGCCCTATAGGCATAGATACAGGCAATCTAACAAAGAAGCTAAGAGCCAAGCAGATAGGTAAATTTGGACGAACTATTGCAGGTGGCATGACGAGGCACTACGCTGGCATACTAACTACAGGTAGAGTAGCTATGAGTAGCGTAAAATGGATAAATAAAAAGCTCATCTCAGACAGTGCTATGACAAAGATGAGTACGACTCTGCGGACTATCACGAGAGATACTCTGCCACTATGGACAAAAAGTCTACCTAATGGCTACAAATCAAAGGTAGAGCCTACTCTAAAAAGTGATGATAAAGTAGTCTACTTCTCATCATGCATCAACAGAACTATGGCAAACCCAAGCCAAAAGAGTGGTGAGAAACCTATAGATGAGATCATCATAGGTATACTGGAGCGTGCTGGCTATGAGGTCATCATCCCTGAGAGTGTAGAGAAACTATGTTGTGGTATGCCATTTAGCTCTAAGGGCTACACCAAAGAGGGCAAAGACAAATCAGATGAGCTAGAACAAGCACTCCAAATCGCTAGCAATGCTGGAGAGTACCCTATCCTATGTGATATGAGTCCATGTAGCAAGACTATGGCTATCAACTTCTCTGATAGTCTAAAAGTACATGATACCGTAGAGTTCATACTAAAATTTCTAGTAGATAGATTAGAGTTCAAACAGACTACAGAGCCTATAGTTATACACAGTACTTGTAGCACTAAAAAAGACGGACTAAATGAACAGTTCGAGCAGATAGCCAGACTATGCAGCTCCAATGTCACGATACCTACTAAAGTAGGATGCTGTGGATTTGCAGGAGACAGAGGATTTACATTCCCAGAGCTAAATAAGTCAGCACTAAGACACCTAAAAAGCTCTATCCCATCAGATGTAAAACATGGCTTCTCCACCAGCAAGACTTGTGAGATAGGACTGAGTGAACATAGTGGGATAGATTATCGATCTATATTTTATCTGGTGGATAGGTGTACTAAGGGGTAGGTTTTTAATCTATAGTGAGGCTAAGATACTACAACTTTACCTTGCTCTAAAGAACACTTTACCATCAATAACTAATTTATTTGGTTTTAAATCATATATATAATTATAATACCCCTCAGGATTCTTGTTTTCTTTGTAAGGAGCATGTTTGCACACACTTTTTATCACATCTTTCATTAAACCTATTTTCATATTTTTTGTATCTTTTATTGTTACAAATTGGCATGTTTTTAAGTCTACTTTTACAGAGCTCCCTTTGACTTTCCATGATAGGGTACGGCTTACCATATATTTGGCAAGCATATTATTATTTTCATCTATAAAAGTAACTATTTCTTTATTTGTTTCCTTGCCTGTTTTATAAAACAGTAAAGTATGCTGATCTTT
>DAOUPF010000440.1 GCA_030626265.1 Sulfurovum sp. | reverse complement strand
TTTGCATATATATATGTACTCGGGGACAAAGTACCAGGTGCTAGAGATATGATTAAGTTTATAGCTAGAGATGAGCTAGATACACACTTGCCTCTCTTTGCAAATATATTTAAGACTATTAGAAAAGAGAATAACATAGATAGCAAAACTATCGACCTCATGTATGCAATGATACAAGAGGCTGTAGATATAGAGCTAGAGTATGGAAAGTATCTACTAGAGAGATTTCCTATCATGGGAATCACGGTAGAACTTATGGAGCATACAGTTCACAACTATGCCAATGAAAGGCTCAAAAGAATAGGTCTAAACCCAATCTTCCCTGAGGCTCCAAATACATACCTGCAACAGTTAGTTACAAAACACTTAAATATGAATGATGTAAAAAGTAATTTCTTTGAGAGTAATGTAGCAAACTATGCAAAATCTAGTATAGATTTGAATGATTTTTAGAGTGGTTTGTGGGCAAACTGCCCACAGATAGAAGTAGAGTTATATTAATATCTTCCGATACAATTTAGATCATCAAAAGCTTCTTCAAGTCTAGCTATCATAGACTCTTCGCCCGCTCTTAGCCACTTGCGTGGATCATAAAATTTCTTATTTGGTTTATCATCACCATCTGGATTGCCAATTTGACCTTGTAGATATCCACGGTACTTATCTGCGTATCGTCTCACACCATTCCAGTATGCCCACTGAGTATCTGTATCTATGTTCATCTTTATCACACCATAACCTATGGCTTCACGAATCTCTTCTATGGATGAACCAGAACCTCCATGAAATACAAAGTTAACAGGCTTTTGTGCTGTATCAAATTTCTCTTGAATATGCTTTTGTGAAGCATCTAGTATCTTTGGAGTCAACACAACATTGCCTGGCTTATATACGCCATGCACATTTCCAAAAGATGCTGCTATGGTAAACTTGTCAGAAATTTGGCTTAGCTCTTCATAGGCATATGCTACCTCTTCGGGCTGAGTATAGAGTAGTGCGTTATCAATGTCAGTATTGTCCACACCATCCTCTTCTCCACCAGTAACACCTAGCTCTATCTCTAGTGTCATACCTATCTTGCTCATTCTCTCCAGATAGGCTTTACATGTTGCGATATTTTCCTCTATCGGCTCTTCAGAGAGGTCAATCATATGAGATGAATATAGAGGTTTGTCAAACTTTTCATAATATGCTTCACTAGCATCTAGAAGTCGGTCAATCCAAGGCAGAAGTTTGCGTGCTGCATGGTCAGTATGCAAGACAACTGGTACACCATACGACTCTGCTAAGGCATGTACATGTTGTGCTCCACTAATGGCACCAAGTACTGCTGCTTCATCAGTATCTATACCTTTACCTGCATAAAAAGCAGCACCACCATGACTAAACTGTACTACCACTGGAGAAGAAACTTTTTTAGCTGCCTCCATAACTCCATTAACCGAATCCGTACCTACGACAT
>DAOUPF010000479.1 GCA_030626265.1 Sulfurovum sp. | reverse complement strand
ATAAATAAAGAGTCTCTTTTTAAAGTTCGTAAGTTCTCTAAACAACTTGATGGCTCAGATTTTGCAGTAATGCTTGATCGTGTGGATGAGGGTGAAGAGATAGGATTTACTATAGATACTATAGAGCACTTCTGTGAAAGTATAGATATGAAATGTCAAGACTATATGCGTCTTGCTAGAAGTACCCTCAAGAAATTAACACCTGATGATAATCTTGCTATGTTTAAAAACTTTGCTTCTCAAAAAGATGTAGCACAAAATGCTTATCTATATCTACTCTTCCAATATGAGATGCTAGATGCTGTAAAAGCATACCTAGAAGAGAGTGATGAAGATGACTTTAAATCATTTAGAGCTCTTTATACACTAAAAAAAGGCAAATACAACTACAGAGTAAGTGATATCATAAGTAGTTCTACAGTATGTAATGAAGGTTGATTTCTCTCAACCTCTCTATGCCCTAGCCCCTCTTGCGGGTTTTACTGACCTCCCTTTTCGTTCTGTTGTCAAAAAGTTTGGTGTTGACCTGACTGTTAGTGAGATGATAAGCTCAAATGCACTAGCATATGATAGTCAAAAAACACACAAAATGTTAGAAAAAAGCCCTCTCGAGACACCATACTCTATACAGATAGCAGGTTCTGATCCTGATATTATCCAAAGAGCCGTAGAGATAATCAATCAAAGAGATGGCGTAGATGATATAAACCTCAATTGTGGCTGCCCAGTACCAAAAGTAGTCAACAATCTCCAAGGCTCTGCACTCCTGACTGATTTAGTCAAGATGGGAAAAGCTATAGAGACTATCAAAAAACACTCTAACAAAGATACAACTTCTGTCAAAATCAGACTAGGATTTGAGTCCAAAAACCATAAAGAGATTGCCAGAGTATGCCAAGAGAGTGGTGCAGACTTCATAGCAGTGCATGGTCGTACAAGAGCTGGCAAATACAAAGCTCCTGTGGATTATGATGCTATCGCAGAGGTCAAGGCACATATATCTATACCTGTCATTGCCAATGGCGATATAGATAGCTCAGAGAAGGCCAAATGGGTACTCGAATATACAAAAGCAGATGGTATCATGGTGGGTCGTGCAGCTGTAGGAAATCCTTGGATATTTCATCAGATGAAATCAGGAGAAGATAGT
>DAOUPF010000305.1 GCA_030626265.1 Sulfurovum sp. | reverse complement strand
CGCCTCCTAGAGGTAAGGGTGAAAGGGTGGGGTAAGAGCCCACCAGTGGGTATGGTAACATGCCCAGCTAGGTAAACCCTGTCCGCAGCAAGAAGCACCTGGTAAGAGCCTCACGGTTTGTGTGCTTCGCTTGAGTGATATGGTAACATATCACCTAGATAAATAACTACCCAATGACAGAACCCGGCTTATCGCTGTGCCTTTATATAGAGTCTTCTGAGTTCACTTTGAATACCAAAGTCTACTCAGAGTACTCTATGCTCAATTTTGTATTGTATAAACCTAGATTATGCAATAGAATTATAAAAATAGTACTTATACTAGTTTTGTAATCTCTATTGCATATTTCGGGACAAAAGGAAACCAATGAAAAAAATCATGTTAGTATTGGCTCTACTGCCAGTATTTATTTTTGCCAAAGTGCATTATGCCAAAGTAGAACCACTAGAGCGAACTACTATAAAATCATCAGTGAGTGGTGCTATAGTAAAAGTGGGTCTATCCTCTGAGGGGATGTTTGTAGGTGATGAGGTCGTGATACAGATAGATGATTCACTAGACAGAATAAATCTCAAAACATCCAAAGAGTCACTAGTGCTTTTTGCTCAGACACTAGAGATAAATAACCAAGTACTCGAAGGTCTAAATAAGACTTATGAGATAAAAAAGGCTTATTTTGACCGTGTTAATTCACTAGAGACAAGTACAAAGACACAAAAAGATAATGCATATAGTGCCCTAATTGGTGCAAACAACCAAATGTTAGGAACTAAAGAGAAGGTTATAAATCTCAAAAAGCAGATACTAGATATCGAGTATAAAGTGGAGATGTTAGAGGATACAATAGCTAAAAAGCGTATCGGCTTTAAAGGTCGTTATCTATATAAACTGATGGTAAGAGCAGGTGAATTTGCCAATCCAGGTCTGCCTCTTGCAATTGCAGATGACTTGAGTCAGGCTAAGCTAGTGATATTTTTAGATCGTGATGAACTCAAAGGCATAGAGAACAAAAAGGTATATATAGAGGGTGAAGAGTCAGGAGTAGCTATATCTCGTATTTGGAAAGAGGCTGATGAGAAGTTTATCTCTTCTTATCGTGCGGAGATTATCATAGAGCCTAAGTATCCATTCTCATCACTACTAAAAATAGAGGTCAAGTGATAACAACCGCTTGTCCTCTGGACTGCTATGATGCTTGTGCTATCACTTATGACCCAACTACTCCTACCAAACTAACTGCAACCACCTCTCATCCTACAAGTAATGGGGCATTATGCTCCCTGCTCAATAAACATATGTTCCAAACACCGCGAATAGAGACACCTAGTATCAATGGTATAGAGGTCTCAATGAATAGAGCTCTCGATGCAGTAGCAGACGTACTAAGAGAGGATAATCCTCTGTTATGGCATGGCTCTGGGCATTTAGGAATGATGCAGAGTGTGACAGATATGATCATAGGCAAGCGTGATGGTACGCTCACACATGGAAGTCTATGTGATAGTGCAGGGCAGGCTGGTATCATAGAAGGGAGAGGGTACAATAGACAGCTCCCTCCAGAACAGATAGCCAAAGCTGATGTTGTGGTAGTATGGGGACGAAACCTCACTGTGACCAATAGTCATATCATGCCTTATATAGAGGGTAAAAAACTCATCGTCATAGACCCTGTAGCTACACCTATAGCAAAGAGGGCAGATATGCATATACAGCTTCGCCCCCGTAGTGACTTTCATCTAGCTATCATGTTGGCTAGATTTGTCTTTATGAATGGAGCTGAGGATGATGCTTGGCTAGAGGAGCATGCATCTGAGTATGAAGACTTCTACGAGTTTACCCAAGACTTTCGTGTGATACCAGCACTAGAGCATATAGGTATAGGCTCTAGTGATATGAGTGAACTAGTGGAGCTTCTGATTGGGCAAAAGGTGGTATTTTTAGTAGGAGCAGGACCTCAAAAGTATAGTATAGGGCATTATGTCTTTTGGGCTATTGACTCACTAGCATCTACTCTTTGTTTGTTTGGCAAAGAGGGATGTGGTGTGAGTTATCTAGGAGAGAGTAGTCAGGGCTTTGATAGCCCTTTTGCAGTAGAGACTAAGAGTGTATCTATAGTGACAACTCCATTTGAGAAGTACCAGACAGTACTAGTACAGGGAGGAAATCCTGCTGCATCTATGCCAGATAGTTCTAGTGTGATAGAGAGTTTAAAAAAAGTACAAAACCTTATATATTTTGGTCTGTATGAAAATGAGACCAGTGCGTTGGCAGATATAGTAATCCCGGCTAAAACATTTCTAGAGAAAGATGACCTCAGATTATCTTATGGGCATCATTTTGTAGAGCGTATGAATAAGGCACATGAGAGTAGTATAGGTATTGGAGAGTATGAGTTTACTCAGGCTATATTTGACAGGCTAGGATTTGATGGGCTAAAGAGTGAAGAGGAGTATCTAGATATTTGGCAAGCACAATGCAAGACAAAAGATAACTACCCAGTACTACCAGACTACGCAGAGATACCTTATGTGGATGGATTTGGCAAGAATAGCGAAGATGAGTTTGTATTTATAGAGGATTATGATGATGACTTTGAAGAGCCAAATTCAACAGATGGT
>DAOUPF010000334.1 GCA_030626265.1 Sulfurovum sp. | reverse complement strand
TACCTTTACCCATTCTTGTCTCTAATGGCTTAGCAGTCAAAGGCTTATCTGGGAAAACACGAATCCATGTTTTACCAGCTCTGTTAATCTTACGAGTCATAGTAATACGCGCTGATTCTATCTGTCTAGAATCAATTCGTCCAGCTTCTGTAGCTTTAAGTGCTATTTCACCAAATTCGATCTTGTTACCACGGAATGATTTACCGCGATTACGACCTTTTTGCTGCTTTCTCCACTTGGTTCTTTTTGGCATTAACATTGTTATTCACCCCTATTCTTGTTGTCGCGTCTAGCTGGTCTTCGTCCACCTTTAGGCTCTTTAGCTTCTGCTTGGATACCCTTTTGTAGAACTTCACCTTTAAATATCCACACTTTGATTCCTATGATTCCATAAGTAGTATGTGCTTCTGCAAAACCATAATCGATTTTTGCTCTAAGTGTATGCAATGGAACTCTTCCCTCTAGATACCACTCAGTTCGTGCCATTTCAGCACCACCAAGACGACCTGCTACTTGAACTTTGATCCCTTTTGCACCAGATTTTAGTGCTCCTTGGATAACTTTCTTCATAGCTCTACGGAAAGCGATTCTACGCTCTAGTTGAGTTGCTACATTTTCAGCTGCTAGTTGAGCAGATGCTTGTGGTCGCTTCTCTTCTTTGATATTGATAGAAAAATCTTTGTTGAGCATATTGATTAGAGTAGATTTTAGCTTCTCTATATCTGCACCTTTTTTACCGATGATAATACCAGGACGAGCTGTAACGATTGTAACTCTAATCTTTTTTACAGTTCTCTCAATGATGATATTACTAACACCTGCATAGAAAAGCTCTTTTTTGAGGAATGTTCTGATTTTATAATCTTCAGCAATAAATTCAGGTGTTCTACTTTTTGCTGGAAACCATCTTGATTCCCAGTTTCTATTGATTCCTAGTCTAAGACTTATTGGATTAACTTTCTGACCCATTGTTACGCATCCTTTCCGTTAACGAAATTTTTTGCATCTGCAATAGAGTCCATGAAGTCACCTTTAAAGCTGTACTTCTCTTCCATTGTTGCTATCTGCTCTTCACTCATATTAGCTACATCAGCAAATGTATTTATGCCTTCACCATTTAGCTTACTCTGGTAAACTTTGCCTATACCTTTGATTTTGGTAAGATCATCACCTTTTGCATCGCTTGCTGGTGTTGCTTCAGCTTTTTTAGCTTCTGGCTTTTTTGCTTCTACTTTTTTCTCTGTTTTCTTTGGAGAAACTTTCTTCTCTGCTTTTACTTCTGTAGCTTCTGCTATAGATGCTGCGTCAGTTACTTCTACAAAGATGTGAGCTGTAGGCTTTAAGATACGAGTTGCAGTACCTCTAGCTCTTGGTCTCCATCTCTTCATAACTGCTGCTTTATCAACACGGCATGAAGTTATAGTTACCTCTTCTGGCTCAAAATCACCATTAGCTACAGCAGAAGCTATAACTTTTGATATGATACCAGCAGCTTTGTTTGGCATAAACTCTAGAGCTGCTAGTGCATGCTCAGCGTTCATACCTTGAACTTCTCTTGCAACCAATCTTGCTTTATTTGGAGATACACGAATAAACTTTAGTTTTGCTGTACTCATTATCCCACCTTCTTCTGTACTGAGCCTTTGTGCCCTTTAAATGTTCGTGTTGGTGAAAATTCGCCAAGCTTATAGCCGACGTGATTTTCAGTTACGAACACAGGTACAAATTTTCTGCCATTGTGAACATTTAGAGTCAATCCAATCATCTCAGGAAATATTACTGAGCGTCTTGACCATGTTTTGATAGGCTTTGTTGAGCCCTCTTCTTTTGCCTTGAGCACTTTTTTCATAAGGTGTGCATCAATAAATGGACCTTTTTTTAATGATCTAGCCATGCTTTACCCTTACTTCTTTTTTCTTGAAATGATTAGTTTATCACTTGCTTTGTTCTTACGAGTCTTATAACCTTTAGTAGGCATACCCCATGGAGAGACTGGATGTCTACCAGAGTTAGTCTTACCTTCACCACCACCATGTGGGTGATCTATCGGGTTCATTGCTGATCCACGAGTTTGAGGTCTTTTTCCTAGGTGTCTACTTCTACCAGCTTTACCGCCAACAGTATTTGAGAAATCTTCATTTCCTACAGTACCTATAGTAGCTAGACATTCATCAAGAATATATCTCATCTCACCAGATGGAAGTCTCAAAGAGACATACTTACCATCACGACCCATGATTTGAGCGTAACCACCAGCAGATCTAGCGATCTTACCACCTTGCCCTGGGTTCATCTCAATGTTGTGTACCAATGTACCCACCGGAATGTTTTTAAGCTTCATAGTATTTGCTGGTTTGATATCAAGTCCGCTTTCAGCTGACATGATTTTATCTCCAACATTCAAACCTTTTG
>DAOUPF010000370.1 GCA_030626265.1 Sulfurovum sp. | reverse complement strand
GGCAAAGCTTCGGTTTGATATCTTAAAAGGAAGAGGATACAAGAAAGCATCATCGAGCTTTTACCTAGGTGAGATAGCATATAGAACAAAAAATTATTCTGATGCCATAGAACACTACAAGAGAAGTGCAGAAACAAATGAAAATGCTAGCTATATGGATACTCTATTGCTACATACAGGTTTATCACTAGAAAAAAAAGGTGATAGCTCACAAGCCAAAAGGTTTTTTCAAGCTATAGTAGATGGCTATCCTGATAGCAGTAGTGCTAAGGTTGCTAAGAAGCATCTGTAATCTCCATAATCCTACTTAAGAGCCTCTCTTGGCTCTAAAAAACTATAAATCAACAATATCAACTCTATTTGACACAAATTTGCCACAAACTAATGATACAATATTCAGATAGGGGTATTTTATGCTCTTAAATACTTGTTTGGGAGATTATAATGTTACGATTTGGATTTATAAAATGGTTTTTGATTAGCATTGCAGTTGTGATGATGACGGCTTGTGGTGGGGGTGGTGCTGATACCACTCAGCAAGATGCTATTAACCTCATAGAGGCTTATGCAGATAGCAACGGTACTGGTACTGTACCTACAGCAGAAGATTATGCTGATGCAGGTGTAGACCTCAATGGTACTAGTGTAGATGATGTCAATGCATATATACTGCTACTAGATGAGGAAGATGCAGATACAGAGGATGAGATACAGGATATAGTAGATAACCTAGCCACTCTAGTAGTAGATACAGATGGTGATGGTATACCAAATGGTATAGATCTAGATGATGACAATGGAGGCATATCTGATGAGGATGAGATAGCCTATGGTACAGATCCACTGGTAGCTCCTGATACTATAATAATACCTGTCAATGGAGCTAAGCATGGTATGGAGCCTTGGATTACCAATGGCTACAGTGCTGGCACACGACTAGTAAAAGATATAAATACGGACTCAATAGATGCAGATATAACAGTAGATTTTGTTGAGATGAGTGGCAAGATATATTTTTCTGCTACTGATGGTACTCATGGTAAAGAGCTATGGGTGAGTGATGGTACAGAAGCTGGTACTATGATGCTCAAGGATATATCTGTAGGTGAGTTTAGCTCTTCTCCTAGTGATATAGTGGTGTTTGATGGCAAGCTGTTCTTTGAAGCTGATGATGAGATACATGGTAGAGAGCTATGGGTGAGTGATGGTACAGAAACTGGTACGGTGATGTTCAAGGATATATTTGTAGGTAGTGATAATTCTTCTCCAGATTATCTGACAGTAGTGGGAGATATTTTATATTTTACGGCAACAGATAGTGATATACATGAAGAAGAGTTATGGATGAGTGATGGTACAGTAGATGGTACTAAGATGGTTAAAAATATCGAACCTGCAGATTATGAAAGCTCTAGTCCATCACAACTAACCGATGTAAACGGAATACTATATTTTGAAGCATATGTTGAAGCAAGCGGCTATGAGTTGTGGATTAGTGATGGCACAGAGGCTGGTACTCAAATAGTCGAAGAGATAGGAGCAGGAGATGATTCATCAAGTCCAGATAATCTTACGAATGTCAATGGTATTTTATACTTTAGTGCAGATAATGGCTTATCTGGTAGAGAGCTATGGAGGAGTGATGGTACTGTATTTGGTACTAAAGTGATCAGAGATATTTATATAGGAGCCAATAACTCATCACCAGAAAATCTAGTTGCGGTAGGTGATACTCTATATTTTACTGCTAGCAATGGCACTGATGGCAGAGAGCTATGGAAAAGTGGTGGTACAGAAGCCACTACAGATATGGTGATAGATATAGCTAGTGATGATGAAGGATCCAAACCAGATCTTCTTACCAATGTAAATGGAACTCTATATTTTAATGCAGATAATGGTGTCAATGGAAAAGAGTTATGGAAAAGTGATGGTACAGAAGCTGGCACTGTGATGGTCAAAGATATAAGAAATGGAATTGATAGTTCTAGTCCTGATGCACT
>DAOUPF010000205.1 GCA_030626265.1 Sulfurovum sp. | reverse complement strand
TGCTACTACACCACCAAATGCAGATATAGGATCACATCTGAGGGCTTCAACATAAGAGTCAAATAAATTTGACTTTACTGCAAAACCACATGGGTTTCCATGCTTTACTATACATACTGCTGCCTCATCACCAAAACTAGCAGCAATCTTTAATGCTCCATTGACATCAGTTAGATTATTGAAGCTTGCCTCTCCTTTGAGCTGTTTAAAGTTTTCTGAAAAGAATCCATCAAACTCATACAAACTACCCTTCTGATGGGGATTTTCTCCATATCTAGTATCAAAAACTTTTTTGCCTGTTATAAACTGATACTCACCAAATCCACTATTAAAACGACTATTCATATAATTAGCAATCATACTATCATATGCCGCTGTATGTTCAAAAGCTTTAATCATAAGGTTACGTCTAAACTCTAATGAATCAAATCCATTTTTAATAGCATCTATCACTGAAGTATAATCCAAATCATCTGTAACAATAAGTACATCATTGAAATTTTTTGCTGCAGAGCGAACCATTGTAGGTCCACCTATATCTATATTTTCTACTATCTCACCAAAATCATCTGTCTTTTCAATAGTCTCTTTAAATGGATACAAGTTAACACATACAAGGTCAATACCCTCTACACCAAGCTCTTTTGCCTGAGATATATGCCCTGCATCTTCTCTCTTGTACAATATACCACCATGCACAAAAGGGTTTAGTGTTTTTACTCTTCCTTCAAAACACTCTGGAAATTTTGTTATCTCATCTATCTCTATAACATTTATACCTGACTCTGAGAGCTTTTTATATGTCCCACCTGTAGAGATAATCTCCCATCCAAGCTCCTCAAGTCCTCTTGCAAACTCTACTATGCCATTTTTATCACTAACACTCAGTAACGCTCTAATATATAGCCTTTAATCTGTATAATTTATACGGATTATAGCGTAGCTTGACTTTATAGAGTATTCTAAATATTTATTACTAACCACCTACTGCTGATCCAAGATCCCACATAGGCATAAATATACCAAGCGCCATTAATAAAACCAAACCAGCTATAAAAAACATCATGATTGGTTCTATATATGAAGATAAATTATCTATAAGATCTTGGAATCTCATATCATAATAGTTAGTTACTTTATCCAACATAGCATCTAGTTGTCCACTAGCTTCCCCTGCCTTTATCATCTGCAACAGCATATTTTCAAATAATTCAGTTTGATCAAAAGATTCTGCAAGGCTTAAACCTCTACCAATATTTGCATTTACAGTTAGTAGCTTGGCCTTTATATATGAGTTATCAACCATGCCAACAGCTGTTTCTAATGCTTCAGATACAGGTATTCCTGATCTCACTAATTCTCCAAATACTAGAGTATATTTATGCATTGTTGATAAAAATATAGCTTTATTTATCAAGTAGAATTTAGGATGTACTAGTAATTTGTCTACTTTGTACTTAAAGTCTTTATTATTTTTATAAATAAAAATTACAACGTAAACAAATACAATAATTCCAATTAATATATAGAGTCCATAGTTACTCAAATAATGCTCTAGTGAAAGAAGTATCTGTGTAGGTACTGGTAATTCAGCATTAAACTTTGCAAATATATCTTTAAACTTAGGGACAACTACCATGATAAGAATTGTAAAGGCTATAGCCATTGCTGTTAGCGTGATAAGTGGTGATCTAATAGCTTTTTTGAATTTAGCTACATTATCTCTAATGTTTTCCAATATATCTGCTAGTTTGTGGTAAGACTCTGGAAAGTTACCTGTACTCTCCCCCAATCGTGTCATAGCTATAGCAACTTGTCCAAATTCATCCTTATACTTTTCTATTGCATCAGACATACTTTTACCAGCATTTATATCAGCCCCTAATGTAGTGTAGATTTCTTTTAGGCGTTTATTCTCTACATTCTCTGCTACATCCTCTAAAGTATCATGTATTGCTATACCTGCGTCTGTCATTACAGCAATTTGTCGAATAGTAGATATTTTATTTTCAATAGGTATTTTCCCTTTTTTTAGTCTTGAAAAATCTTTTCCAAATTTTGCAAATACTTCTTCTACGGGAGCAGATACCTCTTTACTACCTACTATATTGGCTGTTGGATGCATACGCTTAACTTTTAATGCTGCTTCTCTCTTATTGGATGCTTCAACTACAGCTTCACTTTTTTTACCTTTTGATACTAATGTTATTTTATAATACATATTTATAGCCTTGCTACTCTTAGGATTTCTGCTACTGTTGTTTTACCATCTAATGCCTTGTAAACTCCATCTTCAAACATTGTCACAAAGCCCTCACTCATTGCTTGCTTTGTTAGCTCCTCTTTAGAGGCAGAAACAGCAATCATTCTGGACATCGTCTCACTAATTGGCAAAACTTCTGATATCATCTCTCTACCAAAATAGCCAGAGTGTTGACACTCTTTACATCCAGCACCTTTATAAAAGCTGTATTCCTCAGGAAGGTATTGTTTTACATCTTCTAATACTTTACCTGTTAAGACAGAAGTAGTTTTACAATGTGGACATATTTTTCGCACAAGTCTCTGAGCCTGTATTGCAACCAGTGCTCCAGAGACAAGATAACTCTCAATTCCCATATCTAAAATTCTTGTAACTGCCGCGATAGCATCATTTGTATGTAAAGTGGATAATACTAAGTGTCCAGTCAGTGCCGCCTGAATAGCTATACGAAGTGTCTCAGCATCACGAATTTCTCCAATCATTATCTTGTCAGGATCTTGTCTTAATATAGAGCGTAATGCATCAGAAAAACTTAATCCTAAACTAGCTCTTACTTGTACCTGCTGAATACCAGCCATCTGATACTCTACTGGATCCTCTACTGTAATAATCTTATCTTTTATATCTTTAATTGCATTTAGAGCACCATAAAGTGTTGTAGTTTTACCACTACCTGTAGGACCAGTAACCAAAACAATACCATATGGTACTTTAATACTCTCGCTAAATCTATCGTAACAGAATTGACTCATCCCAGCATCTTCAAGACGTATCATCACTTTTGTTTTATCCAATATTCTCATTACTATAGATTCACCAAATATAGTAGGCAAAGTAGAAACCCTAAAATCAAAATCTTTATCTGCAACTTTTGCTGAGAATCTTCCATCTTGGGGTTTTCTCTTCTCTGCAATATCTAGATTGGAAAGTAATTTCATACGGGAGGAGAGTGGAGAAAAGATATCTTTATCAAAAATAAAACTTTGCATAAGCATACCATCAGTTCTAATCCTAATAAGACAGTTCTTCTCTGTTGCCTCTATATGTATATCACTAGCTCTTGAGATAATTGCATTCTTCAATATTAAGTCAATTAGTTTTAATACTGCTGGAGACTCTTCATCATCTTTTTCTGATCCACCCTCTCTAAGGTCTTTTCGTATCTCATCAATTAACCCTTTTACATTCTGAGTTATTTCGAGTCTTTGTAACTGCATATTTACTTTTTTTGGACTTGCAAGTGCAACAGTAATAGGTTTTCTCGGAAAAAGTCTCTGTATCGCATCTTGTGCTACCATATCTAACGGATCTTCAAATGCAACAACTATATTTAAATCTGTCTCTTCAATAGGTAAAACTTTGTGTCTAGTAAGCTGTTTAT
>DAOUPF010000133.1 GCA_030626265.1 Sulfurovum sp. | reverse complement strand
TGAAATCACTACAGTAGACTTCAAAAAGCTAAGTGAAAGCTTCGTAGAGATGGCTATAGAAGAGGATAAAAACATCCAAATGCACTATAATGAAGAGGTAGTTAATATCAAAGAAGAAGGTGATTATTTTCTTATAGAGACAAAGCATAGCTCATACCGTGCCAAAACTGTAGTAGCTAATGCAGGGGCATACTCTCTACTGTTTGCTCAACATATGGGATATGGAAAAAATCTAGCAGTACTTCCTATAGGAGGCAGTTTCTTCTTCACAAAAGAGAAACTTCTCAATAGTAAAGTATATACAATGCAAAATCCAAAGCTCCCTTTTGCTGCTGTACATGCTGATCCAGATATAACAGCGAACTGGAATACACGCTTTGGTCCTACTGCATTTGCTCTGCCAAAACTAGAGAGATATAGACAAGCACATATCAAAGATCTATTAGAAGCTATGAGTATAGGGAAGGATACTTTGGAGGTCTACTATAATCTACTCAAAGATCAAACTATTCGTAAATATATTTTTAGAAATTTCCTTGATGAGATACCGTATATTGGCAAAGGGGTGTTTGTAAAAGATGCAAAAAAGATTATCCCTTCTCTTCATGCAAAAGATTTAGTCTTTGCAGATGGCTATGGTGGTATGCGTCCTCAGATTATAGACAAGACAGCACACGAGCTTATCATGGGCGAAGCCAAACTTATAGAAGGTGGGGCTATATTTAACATGACACCAAGTCCAGGGGCAAGTACTTCTCTCGCAATTGCACAAAAAGATACTGAACAGATATGTAAGTTTTTGGGTAAGACATTTGATAGAGCTAAACATGAAAAAGAGATATTGAACTAATGTTGATATAATGGTACAAAATTAGTAATATAAACAAAAAGGATTTTTATGCCACTACTAGATAGTTTTACCGTAGATCATACCAAAATGACAGCACCGAGTGTGAGAGTAGCCAAGAAAATGAGTAGCCCATCAGGAGATGCTATTACAGTATTTGATTTACGATTCTGCCTCCCCAATAGAGACTTATTGGATGAAAAAGCTATACATACACTAGAGCATCTATTTGCAGGCTTTATGAGAAATCATTTAAATGGCAAAAAGGTGGAAATCATAGATATATCTCCTATGGGATGTCGTACAGGTTTTTATATGTCACTGCTAGGAACACCAAAGAAAAAAGTGGTAGCAAAAGCATGGAAAAAATCTATGAAAGATATATTGAGAGTAAAATCAGAAAAAGATATCCCAGAGCTAAACATATACCAGTGTGGTACATGCAAGATGCACTCTCTTGATAAAGCTCGTAAAGTAGCCAACAATATACTTATCAAAGGAATAGGTACAATGAGTAATAAGTCTTTGAAGCTTAGCAAAAAGAAGCTCAAAGGCAGAAATAAATGTTAATTCTAATCCCAGTAGATGTGATAGATGGAAATAGTTCAAAAATTACAAAAATATTTAATGCAAAAGGCTGGGCTTTAATTGAATTTGGTCAAGGCTTGGCAGAATCAATCAAGTTTTTTGATGATCGTAGCCAGATAGATGCTCCTTTCATAGATTTTGTGGTCTTGCAAAACAAATTTGAGAGCTATATGGACTTCATGGAAGAGGGAAGTATGGTGTTAGTAGTGAGAGAAGAGGAGACTATAGAGGAGATCGTTGAAGCATTTAGATTTAAAGAACTTGATGAGATAGGACTGTAGATTATTTAGAGAAACTTACTACTAAACTCATCTATAGGAATAGCTTTAGAGAAGTAAAAGCCTTGGTAGATCAGCTCATTATCTAGATCTAAGAGTAGGTTTTTCTGCTCTTCATTCTCTATACCTTCTATGACTATAGTATAGTTAAATAGTCTTCCTATTTCTAGTATAGTTTTCATTAGCATTATGTCCTTAGGGTTATTCTGTACCTCCAAGACAAACTCTTTATCTATTTTTAGTATATCAAAAGATAGTTTTTTTAGATATGATAGTGAAGAGTACCCAATACCAAAATCATCTATAGCACACTTGACTCCTGCTTTACGTAGTTTTGCTATGCTTTGCTGAGTCTCTTCAAAGTTATTGATAAGTGACCTCTCTGTGATTTCAATTATGATATCACTTGTAGATAATCCATATTTATCAAGTTTGCTGAGAAAAGTATCTACAAAATGAGAGATAAGAAGTTGCTTAGCATTTATATTTATTGAGATATATTGTAGGTTCCAAATATCATCCATTTTCCATTGATTAATCTGCTTACAAACCTCTTCTATTACCCACCAAGTGATATCTGCAATCAATCCAGTTTCAATAGCTATAGGTATAAATATATCAGGAGATAGTTGTCCCTCTATTGGATGATTCCATCTTACTAGGGCTTCTGCACCGATTAGTTTATTGCTCTTCATGACTAAAAGTGGTTGCAGATGAATAGTTAGTTGACTTTTCTCTAGAGTGTTTGCTAGTTCATGTTGCAACATAAAGAGTTTTCTCCTCTCGTCATCTAACTTTTTATTATAATAAGAGACTTTATTAAGAGAACTTTTCTTTGCTTTATACATAGCTATATCAGCATATCTTACAAGCTCTTCTATATTTGATGATCCAGGATTTATGGTTACTATGCCTATGCTGGTTTGCATAGATAGATGAAGGTCATTGATGACAAAAGGGTGTTTAAAAACATTTTTGATTTGCTTTATATACTTTTTGGATTTAGACTTTATCATTTCTGTATCCTTGGAGATAAAAGGAACAACTATGATAAACTCATCTCCACCTAATCTACTAATTATAATATTATCACTGTTGAGAGTATTTTTAAGACGATTAGATATATCGATAAGAAGTATATCTCCTACTGCATGTCCCATAGAGTCATTGATATGTTTGAATTTGTTCAAATCTACATAAAAAAGAAGAGAATATAGGGTTTGGTGCTCTTCTTTTTGTATAAGCTTATTCATATAGTTTATAAAACCTCTTCTGTTGAGTAGAGTAGTTAGAGAATCATGATCTGCCATAAACTTTAGCTCTTTTATTGCATCATGCTCTTTGGTTTTGTCTTCTATTATTCCTATACCACCTGTTACTTTACCTGCATTATCTATAAATGGAAAGCTTGTCCCCTCAATCCATAGATCTAGGTTTTTTATAGACTTATAAGGACCTGTGTAAGTTTGTAGAGAGTTATCCATAGTTTTGACCAATACATCTAGTGGTCTAGTATCTGGTAGAGTATGGAAGTTTAGTCCAATGAGGTCTTCTTTTTTTGTTTGAAAGAGTAGTTCACATGCCTTGTTACATTCTGTTATTTCAAGGTTAGAATTAAAAGATAAAACACCTACTGGAGACTTTTCAAATAGGCTATTGAGAAGTAGTTGCTGATTTTTTAGCAGTTCTATCTTAAGTTCTTGTTTTCTTAGTTTTAAATTTTTATCAAAGGTATCAAATAAAAGTGTAATTTGCGATATCAGTAAAGCCATTAGTAAGATACCCATAACTATATGAAGATAAGTAGAAAAAGTAAACATACTTATCATAAGTGGTATAGCAATAATCATAGAATATGTAATAGAGAGGCGAATATCTGCAGATAATGAATTCATCGACCCTGCTACTAATCCTATGAGGATAGTGGTAATAAACATTTGATATAAAATATCAACATGGTAGATAAAATATATAGAGAGTAAAGAGAATATAAATGAAGTTAGAAGGGTAAGAATAATAAAAATCCTATACCATTGCTGCAATGTATATTTATCAGGATTATTTTTATAAGATTTAGCAATATAAAGTCTAATACTAAAGAAAAATAATAAAGCTAAAATCCAAACTATTATTTCATAGCCAAGTATAGAGTATAGACTTACCATTACAAGAGTAGATAAGATTGTAGCAGCAAGAAGGCTTTTCTCTGACATTGAATAAAGGTTGCTTACAACCCCTTCATCAATAGTCTGATAATTTTTTATTTTTGATAATATTTTTTTAAAATTCATAATGAGATTATATAGTATATTTAAGGAAATTAACATTAGATTTACAAATATTTATGGGAATAAAGTTGTTTTTTCGCTTGTTAGCCTTTAGCTTTAAAGCTTATGTTACTTTTACAGTAATCCCCCAAAAAACAGTCATCGCACTCTGGATTAACTGCTTTGCACCTGTATCTACCAAACAGTACCATAGCTTGATGTAGTAGATGTAAATCAGTTTTAAACTTTCTACTCAACTCCTCTTCGGTTTTTGTGGCTGTTTTAGCATCACTAAGTCCCAGACGATGTGCTACACGAAAAACATGAGTATCTACTGCCATAAGATTGGCTCCTGTGTACTCTATCATCACTACATTAGCTGTTTTTTGTCCCACTCCAGCTAGTGTGATGAGTTGGCTCTGTTCTAGTGGGATTTGACCATCAAAATCCTCTATGACACTTTTTGCCATTTTTATGAGATTTTTTGCTTTGTTATTGAAAAAAGAGCATGATTTGATATGGGTTTTGATCTCTTCCAAGCCAGCATTGGCTAGTGCTATAGTATCAGGGTAGGCAGAAAAAAGTGCAGGAGTTATGAGATTGACTCTCTTGTCTGTGCATTGTGCTGAAAGCATGACAGATATGAGAAGCTCATAGAGGTTTTTATACTCTAGTTCTGTTACAGAATCTGGGTAATTTTTGAGAAAAAGAGACTTAATCTCTAGTATCTCTTTTTTGGTTGCTTTCTTAATCTTTGGCATAAAGCTTCTTTTTGATAAAATTATATACTGTTTGGGTTAATCATTGATTTAACTTTGATAGCTATACTACCGCTTCATATAAATAAACAAGGGAATTAAAAATGAAAATTGCAAAAAACACATTAGTGAAAAATGCACTATTGGTGATGGCACTTAGTGCTAGTGTAATAAATGCTGGAGATCTTTTGGCTACAGTAAATGGAAAGAAAGTTACAACTGAAGATGCAGATCGTTTTATAAAGTCAGCTAACTCTCAGCAAGCCTTTTCTGCAGCAAGTGATAAAGATAAGACTATTAT
>DAOUPF010000272.1 GCA_030626265.1 Sulfurovum sp. | reverse complement strand
AGACGAATGTATGTAACATTCCTATTTCATAGCTCCACTATGGCTATCGCTTTCTTTTTGATCCCATTGGTTCTCAAATCCAAGTTTGGATTGCCACTTGGTGAGTTCTGGAAAGTATATCTACCAGCTGTGTTCTTTGGTATCATTGCTATGGGTCCAGCTGCTGTGTTTGGAGAGAAATATAACAAAGGAAAAGAGGTATTTCTCATATCTATCGCATTTATAGCCGTTGCATTTTTGCTTATGGGCTTTAGCAGTACACTTTGGATATTTGGTACAGGAGTTGTATTTTTCTTCATAGGATTCAATATGTTCGAGCCACTCCTACAGAGCTTTGTAAGCAAGTTCGCCAAAGCTCACCAAAAAGGAGCAGCACTAGGGGTCGCCAATACCTTTGCATATATAGGCATGGGAGTAGGAGCCACCCTAGCTGGCAAGATATTTGAGCTAGGAAATGTCCAGTCTGTAGCTATAGTCGTACTCATAGTATCGGTATTTTGGGCTATATGGATATGGGGTATGAGAAACCCAGGTTTACGAGGTGTCATATATCTAGACACAGAAACATTTGATAGAGATAACTTAGATATACTAAAAACTAATAATGGTGTAAATGACATATATGTCAATGAGACTGAGGGTATCATGGTCATCAAGTATGATAAAGAGATACAGGATGAGGATGAGATACGAGGGGTGATGTTGAGAAAATAGCAATTATCGCTATTGATAATGCATTTGGTGGGGTGTTATATCATTACAACACCAAAACTTCAAACATTTAAAATAATAGATGGTGCTGTGAGGACACAGCACCCTACGGTGCTAAAGTTAAGCTTCTCCAAACTTCTCAATAGTTATTTTCTTATTTTCTACACCCATCAATATACACGCTCTCTTCTTGATACCTTTGATAGTAAAACCAAACTTCTTAAACAGCTCTTCAGCAGGAGCAGATGCTCCAAAGCTCTCCATTCCTAGTACATCATCAGCATAACGGTAGTACTCAACAGCAGTTGCTGCCTCTACTGCTAGGACTTTAGTAGCTGGGTCAATCACTGCTGCTTTGTATGCAGCATCTTGCTCATTGAACAGATCTAAACATGGTACAGAGACTACATTGGTCTGTATATCCATCTGCTCTAGAAAACAGGCAGCTTGGAGTGAAGGCATCAGCTCAGAACCACTCGCCATGATAGTCAGAGTTGCATTTTCTCTTTTTCTGACTATATATGCTCCACGGCTTGGCTCTCCGAAGTCTCTAGTAGGTTTTAGAGTTTTAAGCTTCTGACGAGAGAGTACAAAACCATGTGGTGCTTTCATCTCCAAGGCTGTCTTCCATGCCTCTACATTTTCTGTGGCATCTGCTGGTCTCCATACATAAAAGTTGGGCAGTGCTCTAAACTGGCTGATATGCTCTATAGGCTCATGCGTAGGACCATCTTCACCTACACCGATACTATCATGTGTCCAGATAAAGAAGTTTTGGATGTTGGTTAAGGCTGCTATCCTAGCACTAGGCTTTAGATAGTCAGAGAATACAAAGAATGTCGCATTAAAGGGAATCACAGTTCCATAAAGTGCCATTGCATTAGTAATCGCTGCCATAGAGTGCTCACGGATTCCGAAGAATATATTTTTACCCTTTGGGAATGTTCCCATCTCTTTTAGATCTGTTTTATTCGATGGTGACAGGTCAGCTGAACCACCTATAAAGCTAGGTACTGCTTTAGCGATAGCATTTAGTATCTTGCCATTGGAGTCTCTAGTAGCCATAGAGCCACTATCAGCAAAGTCTGGAAAGTTTATCTGAGAAAAGTCAGGAGAGAGTAATCTCTCTAATGCTATATTTTGCTCTATAAGTGGAGCCTCTTTTTGTCTATGTATCCACTCTTTTTCACTGAGGTCTCCTTGCTCTAGGGCACATCTAAATCTGAGCAATACATCTTCTGGTATCTGGAAAGTCTGCTCTGGATCAAAGCCCTCTTTTGCTTTGGACTCAGCTATGATTTTATCTCCTAGAGGAGCACCATGAGTATGGTGTGTTCCCTCTAGTTCTCCTGCCCCTTTACCGATGATAGTGTTGGCGATGATTATAGTAGGCTTGTCTGCACTCTTGGCACTGCTTAGTGCTTGGTCTATATCATCGTAACAATGTCCATTGATATTCAACACATTCCAACCTTGTGCATCAAATCGCTTGGCTACATCTTCACTCCATGCTATGCTAGTATCACCCTCTATAGTGATCTGATTACTATCATATATCAGGACTAAGTCTTTGAGTTTCAAGTGTCCAGCTAAAGCACAAGCTTCATAGCTGATACCCTCTTGGAGATCACCATCACCACACAGACAGTATACTTTATGGTCTATCAGTTCACAAGTCTCTGAGTTGATTTGACCAGCAGTATAAGATGCTGCCATGGCAAATCCAACAGCATTAGCTATACCCTGACCTAGAGGCCCTGTGGTTATCTCTATACCATCAGTATGACCATACTCTGGGTGTCCTGGTGTTTTGGAGTCTAATTGGCGGAAGTTTTTCAAGTCTTCCATGCTCAAATCATACCCCCAAAGATGTAGAAGTGAATATATCAGACCAGTACCATGCCCACCAGAAAAGACCAATCTATCACGATTGAGCCATTTTGGATTCTTAGGGTTATGATTGAGATGCTCACTAAGAACTACTGCTATATCTGCCAAGCCCATCGGTGCACCTGGGTGTCCTGAGTTTGCCTTCTGTACCATATCAGCTGCTAAAAATCTAATAGTAGTAGCCATCTTTTTACGCATAGTATTCTGCTCTGTCATTGCCATTTAGTTATTCCTTCGATTTATGTTTTATACTTTTTGAAGTGGAGACTTTAATCTCATATTTAGGTGGGACTAAAGTCTCCACTT
>DAOUPF010000338.1 GCA_030626265.1 Sulfurovum sp. | reverse complement strand
CTCCAGGAAAGATTACAAAGCTGATGAGAGAGATTTATATAGAATCAGCTTTAAATATCGCTGGGATTATCTAATATAGATATATATTCTGGTGCTTCACTTTTTATAAGAATTAAGTTGTCATCTTAATATAAATTATCTCCAATTACTCCTTAACTACCTTTTAGTTATAATAGATACTAATGTAAAAATTATCAAAACTATCAAAACAACTAAGGTACTATATGAAAGATTTATTAACTTCCTTTAAAGACAACTGTGGATTTGGGCTTTTAGCCTCCATAGATAATACCCCTTCACATAAAAATTTAGAAGATGCAGTTACCTCTCTATCTCGTATGATGCATAGAGGAGCAATTGCTGCTGATGGTAAATCTGGAGATGGTTCTGGACTGTTGCTATCTATCCCAAAGAGCTTTTTCCAAAGAGAAGCAGCAGCAGAAGGTATAGAGCTTCCAGAGCATTATGCAGTGGCTATGATATTTTCTCGTAATGAGAGTGATTTTGATGAGTTTAGTGAATCATGCAAAAACAATGATCTCAAAATCATCTATACTCGTTTGGTACCTGTGAACACCAATGCACTAGGCAAGAGAGCATTGGCATCTCTACCTGTTATCAAACAGGTATTTGTTGTACCAAATGCACTAGTGGCTGTTGAGAGATTTGAGGCTCTAGTGTATCTAACTCGCAAAGAGATAGAGCATAAGATCAGTGATGATAAGAACTTCTATATACCATCATTCTCTACCTCTGTAGTCTCCTACAAGGGGCTGATCATGCCTACGCATATCAAAGAGTTCTATCCAGATATTGCGGATGAGGGGTTTGAGATATCATTTGCACTATTTCACCAGAGATTTTCTACAAATACACTACCTGAGTGGAGACTAGCTCAGCCATTTAGGACAGTAGCACATAATGGTGAGATAAACTCCATAGCAGCCAATAGATTTAATGTAGCATCCAAGATTAAGATGCTTAAAAGCGATGTATTTAGCGATAGTGAGATGGAGAGGATTAGCAACATCATACAGAGTGACATGAGTGACTCTGCAAGCTTGGATAACTTTTTGGAGTTTCTCAATGTCAATGGCATGGACTTCTTCAAGGCTGCTAGATCAGTACTGCCAGCACCTTGGCACAATGCCCCACATATGGATCCAAAGCTAAGAGCATTTTATGAGTACGCTAGTAGTAACTTTGAGCCTTGGGATGGACCAGCAGCTGTGAGTATCACAGATGGTCGTTATATAGGCTGTGTGATAGATAGAAATGGACTCCGTCCTGCCAAATATATAATCACAAAAGATAATAGACTACTCATAAGCTCTGAGTATGGCGTAATCGATACTCCTGATGAAGATATCCTAGAGAGAGGAAGACTACAGTCTGGTGAGATGATGGGCTTGGATTTGAAGTATGGAAGAGTACTCAAAAGTACGGATATAGATAACTATCTCAAAGACAAAGACCCATATGACAAATGGCTAAATCAAAATATGACTTACCTCCAAGAGCATGCACATGATAGTACTACGCAGTTTAAGAAACTAGAAAAATCTGATGTAGAGGCAAAACAGAGATACTTTAACTACACTCTAGAGCTCATCAGAGAGGTTATCAAGCCTATGATGGAAGAGGGCAAAGAGACTACAGCAGCTATGGGTGATGATACACCATTGGCAGCCTTCTCCAATGAACATAGAAACTTTACAGACTTTTTCAAGCAGAAGTTTGCTCAAGTGACAAACCCGCCTATAGATCCAATACGAGAAAAAGTAGTCATGAGCCTAAATACAGGCTTTGGTGAGACAGGCAATATCTTAGTCGATAATGCTGGTCATGCAAAAAGATTAAAGACAGTATCACCAATCATGTCTAGAGAAAAATTTCAGCTACTAAAAGAGTTTGGTACTGTAGGTAATGATAGATATGAGGCTGCATATCATCTAAAATCATACGATACGGTATTTAGCTCAGGGCTCAAGTCTAGTTTGGTTGCACTTGTAGATACTATAGTGGCTGATGTGAGAGATAGTGGTGTTAGAACTATAGTCCTAGATGATAGAACTATGAGTAGAGAGATGCCTGCTATTCCTATGCTTATGGTAGTAGGTCGCCTAACACAAGCTCTAAAAGACAATGATCTCAAACACCTCACGAGTATAGTAGTGGTCACTGGTGAAGTGTTTGATCCTCACTCTGCTGCTTGTATGATAGGATTTGGTGCGACTACGGTATTTCCATATCTTCTATACTACACAGTAAAAAAGATAGAGACTAGAGACAATGATGGAGCCGATATGGCACCAGTACTCAAAAAGTTTAGAAGAGCTATGAGTGGTGGACTGCTAAAAAT
>DAOUPF010000179.1 GCA_030626265.1 Sulfurovum sp. | reverse complement strand
CACCTAGTACAACAGCATAGTCTGTAAAGTTTGATACTGAAATGTCTTTTATCCAAGTACCATCTCTATACACAGAATAATTAACAGCATTACTTACACCATCCCATACAAGCTCTATTCTATTAGACAATAATGTAGTAGCTGTTAGATTAAGTGGTGCGTCAGGATATAAAGATAAATCTTCTGAACAACATCCATCAACAGATACTGTTTGTAAACCTACTATTGTACTGTCTGTTTTACAAACTAAGGCTACTGAATAAAGATATATTTCACCACTAAGCACGTTAAAATCAGATACTGACTCACCATCCACTGTAGCTATAAGCTCATCATTTCTAAACACTTGAACAAAAGTATAAGCTGGCTGAGGATTAACCCAACTAATTACTACCTTATCTACATGCTCACAATTAGTAGCTTTGAGTTCAGTAGGTATCTCTAAACTATTGCAACCATCAGTGTTACTCTCCCAGCACATATTACCATCTTTAAATATAGATGTTACTTCTTCACCACCAAAGAAAACACTAGATACCTCTTCATCATTATAGAATAGTTGCATATCACACCGTCCAAATATCTAATCTACCATTCTCACATTTCATCTTAACATGACCTGGTACTGTCTCACTAGCCATAACTGATGGGTGTGTTGATGGAGCTGCTTGTACATCACTCGCTGTCAGCACTATGCTATTAGCGTGATCTACAAACTTCTTATTATTAACACTAGCATCTTTTGGCATAGCATTAACATCTTGATAGGTTAGTGTAATATTCTCATCAAGCTGCTTACCATTAACAGTTCTTGTTAGTGGTACATATACTTGATCACCAATAGTTGATACATTACTAGCTATTAGATCAACAACCTGACTAAGAATAGTTACATCAGAGTCATTACTAGCCGCCAATGCTTGAAATACTTTAGTTGGATCACCATTAACCTTAGCATAACCTGCAGCAGTTATACCACCTAAAGCATCAGAATTCTTTGATGTATAACCACCTATAAATATAGCGTTACCACCACTATCTATAGTATAGATACATTTATCAGCCTTATTAATATAAATCTCAAACTGACCTATATCAGATACTGTAGGTACTTCACTTGACACTTCAGAACCAGGATTAATAAGTCGTGTGTTTACATTATTACCATCTATAGTATAACCTATTAGTTTAGGTGCTAATCCTGACTCTATATCTAAAGAAGCACCAAAGATATCACCACCATCAGAGATACCATAACCAGCACTGTTAAGTTTAGCTGCTAATGGTAGTGTACCTGCTACATTATAATATGATGCAGCTGATATATTCTGTGCTGATAGAACCCAACCTATTCCAGAGGTGTAGATAATGAAGTCCCCATTAAACACTGTAGAACCATCCAAATCACCACCAGTATAAAGATATCCATCATTTGGATGAACTTTCTCTATAATGTAAGCATTACCAGCAGTAGTATCAGCTGGATATTCAGTACCAGCTTGTGGTTCCCATGCACCAACTAATGTAACTGCACCAAAGTTAAGTAAGCTATTATCAACCTTACCAGCTGTGTTTGTTTTAACATACTTATCATTCCCATCAACAGCATCAAATATTACTAGTGACCGACTATTTATAATACTCTCAACTGATAGTGGAAAAGCTTGACCAGATGTAACTATAGCTGAGCCAGCCTGACCATTCTCCATATCTACCTGAGAAGCAATTACGTGAAATGATATATCAAGTTTACCTATCTGATTAAGTAGTGGTATATATTCTGCATGACTAGCACCTTCAGATATCTCAGTAGTGGCTAATTCATTTACTGCTTCTTTAAGTTGATACAAACTAACAGCATGGAAATCTTCTGTTGCGTTTCTAACTGCAAACCAATTGTAGCTATCACCACTAAGGAGAGCAAATCTACTATCCATCTCTTCTTGTGTGTAGGTCTCACCGATATCATCAATAGCTTGCTCTACACTTTTACCACTAAGTAAAGGAATATGAGAAGCATTTACACGATTGTATATTTGTACCTGACCACCTCTCTCTTGAGATACCTGATCAATACCAAACTCAATATCCTCAACAACTATCTTCTGTTTTAATACCGCTATTAATTTCTCTGACATTCTATCTCCTTATAGTTCTGCGTCTGCTATCCACGAAGTGATAGAGCATGTACTGTTTCCATTCTGAGTGGCATACAAACCAAAACCACTTGTAGATCTTCCCCAAACGTTCCAACCTCCATCTGCTAGTACACCAGTAATTTCAGGCACTATTCTTTTTATCACTTTGAAATCTATATTATTAGAGACTTTATTTCCTAAAAGCCCTGAACTTGTGAGGTAAGGTACTGGTAATAATGAACCATACCATCGTTCATAGTATCTTTGACACGCAACCATAGTTAAAGCTACTGGTAACATCTCAAATGGAGTAGCAACTGAACCCTCTTCGATTTGTAACTCTCTAAACCTTAAAGTGTTTGTACCTACAGCATCAACATCATCACCATAATAACTTAAATAGAAGTCAAATCTATCATCCTCTATAGGCTGATCAACTACACTAAATAAATCTATGGTGAAACTAAACTTGACCCACTGAGCAACATCAGATATTTTGATTTTAGGTGTATATGTATTAGATGCAACATTACCAGCATTATAAATAATTGTATTAATGTCCATATCACATACACTATCAACATACACCTCACCACTTAGAGTAACAGTCTTACCTGACAGTTTATTACCTTCAATCTTTTGTACCATGTAAACCTTATCCGTAGCACCCGTATGTGCAATACTGATATGATATGCAAACTTACCACCTACACGTGAGCTGCCTCTAGCTGCTGTGGTAGATCCACCAGTAACATCACCACCTCTGATATACCATCTGTCGGCAGTGTATAGTGATAGTGTATCTAGGTTAAAATTCTCACCTCTTTGCCATACATCAAAGCCACCATTAATGAAGTAGTTTCTATTAGACATTAAAGCTAATGATTCAACAGCTACATTGTATGTACCCGCTACATTTTCTAGCGTGTTTGTTTTTATTTTACTCATTTCCATCTCCCTTTTGCTATATACCTGAAGATAAGAGCCCCACTATCTGTAGAAGGCGTAGTTGCTGCACTTGTAATATAAACGTCTTTAATTGAAACTTTATCCAGTAAAAAAGTAGTAAGCTTAGCAGCCCTTGAAGCTACCTGACCATCGGTAATTAATGCAACACATACAGGAGTCTCAAGAAACAAACCTTCTGGAAAAGCCGCTATCCAAGAAGACCACACTGAATATTTCAGTGGTGCAGTTCCGCTCCATACCAAAGTAACTATTTGACTGATACTACCTGACATTTCTGAGCTTCCATCTGGAAACTTAATCCAGGAACCTGAATCAGTTGATCCGCTCTCTATTCCATGATTTACATCTAAAGGTTGAATACCTTCACTTGGTATCTCTACTATTTCATCTGTTGCCAAAGTATCATCCACAGCAAGTGATAATGAACCGCCTGCTGTACTCTTTAGTTTTAATTTACTACTCATTTCCATCTCCCTATTGCTTGCCAGTTGTAGGATTGACCCGACCTGCTCCATGCACCACCACTGTTTGGCTGATATGTAACCCACACTCTAAAAGAAACCAAGTCTATCACTTCAGCAGAAGCAACAAACACATTATCAAAAGCTCCAATATCTACAGAGGCAGTAAGTACTGGATGAGCACCCACGAAACCCAAAAGAAAGGGTTTGGTGGTTCCATCGCCTGAATATCTACCCCATTGTATCATTGTACCATCAGGATATTTAATATAGTTTGTATTGCTCTCTATGCCACCATTGTCTTCAGTCAGGGCGACCTCTTTGTCGTTACTATATAGCTTATCAGCTATGTATTTTAATATACCCATTTCATCTCCTAAATAATTGCTAGTACAGACTCATCAGGTATTGTAAGAGTAACACCATCAAGAATGGT